>NZ_JARVRY010000003.1:0-254910 GCF_030209485.1 Novosphingobium sp. fls2-241-R2A-195 | reverse complement strand
GAACTCCGGGAGCCGATACCTGCACTATGTAAAACGTATGGTTACGTTAGGACATGTATTGGCATCGGCTTGCTTTAAACTGGTACTCCCGGCCCGAAGACCCGAAAGACCAGGCGCCGTCGCCCACATGTCCCTTCATCTAAACCTACAATGTCAAAGAGCGAACCAGCCTTGCGAGCCAGCCCCGCCGAACAGTAAAGCCGGACAACCAAGCATCCCTCGTTCTTGCGATCGGGGGAACTAGCTGTCCGTCTGTGTTGGCGACCGTAGCAGAAGCGTGCTCCGCTGCGGTGAAGCGGCCTCTAAGGGGGGCTTCTGATTCGGTCAACACTCAATTTTCAAAAATGTTTTCAACAGGGGCCAACAGCACCAAGGCAGACTGCGAGCCGGCAAGCCCAGCGCCAAACCCCTTCCAGCTTTTGCTTGAAGCGTGTCGCTGATGCCGATAGCCACGCCGCCACAGGGAATTATGGCTCAATTGCCGGGAAAACTTCGGGTTGCGTGCTAGCATAGCGAATGCCGTCTGTGCGTTCGCAGTCCTCATTTGGTCGGCGACCGGAGCCTTCGCCAGGAACGGGGAACTGAACGTCCCTGCGCTTCCGCTGTCCCGCGCCGTAGCGTCGCTGGGGCAGCAGGCCGGAGTTCAGATCCTGGTCAACGCGCCCGGTAGCGAGGCGCGGCGCACGCATGCCGTACACGGCCATATGACTCCGGCCGAAGCGTTGACGCGAATGACCCGCGGCATGGGTCTGTCCGTTCGTGCCGTCGCCCCCGGCGTATATCTGATCGCAAAGACGCCGCCTGTCCGCAAAGTGCTGCAACCCCGGCCTCCAGCCCCAGTCCCCGAACCTCCCGAAATTCTCGTTTCTGCACGGCGTCGCCCCGAACTGGAGCGCGACGTGCCGCTGGTCGTGACCCATCTCGACAATTCGGCGCTGCAGCACGCGGCCGTTCGCACCCTGGCGGACGTGGCGCGCATAACTCCGGGTTTCGTCGCCACCGGCCAGACCAGCAGCGCCACGCCGCTTCTGGTGATGCGCGGCCAGCGGCGATCGATCAGCGACGAGAACCGGTTGCCGCTCGTCGTCTATCAGGACGAAGTGCCCCTGCCCAATCAGGCAGCACTTTCGCCGCTGTTCGACATCGCTTCGGTCGAAGTGCTGCGCGGCGCCCAAGGGACGCTGTTCGGGCGGAACGCCACCAGCGGCGCTGTACTGCTGCGCTCGGTACAACCGGGCGAAGGCATAGCCTCCTACGTCGAAGGCGAAATCGGTAACTACGGATTGCACCGCGTCGAAGCGGCGGTCGAATTGCCCGCGTCCGGCCCCTTCTCGCTTCGCGTATCGGGCCAGCAGGTACGGCGCGAGGGCTATACGCGCCTGTTCGGCGGCGGACGTGCGGACGATGTGCATACCGATGCGATACGGGCAGTGCTGCGTTTCGATCCGGGCGGACCGCTGCGCTCCACCACCAGCTTCGACATGCTCGATGCCGAGGAAAAAGGCGCCGCGTTGATCCTCGCAGGCGTCTACGCGGGAGGAAGCGTGCGCGACGCGCAGAACGCTCCCTACTTCGATTGCGGAACGGGCGCCTGCGACATCGACGGCTATTTCGAGACCCAGCAGACGCTGGGCCGCCGCACCTCCCAGTCCGGCTTGGCGCCATCCTTCCGACGACGGTTTCGCGGCATCGGCAACATCACCGAGTATGGCGAGGGCGACCTGCTGATCCGCAACATCGTCGGCCTCAGGACGACCGACCTGCACTACACGCTCGATGGAGACGGAACGCCGCTGCCGATCAACGATTCCGTCACCGATGCCCGGCTGCGCCAGTGGAGCGAAGAACTGCAGGTGCAGGGAAAGAGCGGCAGCCTGCGCTATATCGGCGGACTGTTCTATCTGGACAGTGCGCCGGACGGTTCGGTAGTACAGACCCTGTCGCGACTGGTGCGGCCTGACAATCCGCCGTCACACATCGCGAGCTACCAGACTTTCCGCAGCGCTGCGATCTTCGGCCAGGTCACCGCTTCGCTCGCCCCCGCCCTGACTGCCGATCTCGGATTGCGGTATACCGGCGAATGGATCGGCGGCTGCGCGCTGCGGTCCGCCGCGGCCAAGCCGTTGTCAGAACGCCAATGCCTCGACGAGGGTGGAACCAGGGCGCGGGCACGATCGCGGCGGCTCACCTGGACGCTGGCGCTGACCCGTAGGCTGGGAGACAGCAGCCTCTACGCCACCAGCCGCCGCGCGTTTCGTTCGGGCGGCTACAACACGCCGGCGCTCGGCGGGTTACTGGCGGCGTTCCAGACTTTCCGGCCCGAGACGCTGACCGACTTCGAGATCGGGGCCAAAGGGCGCTGGAGTTTTGGGGGGATCAGCGGCTCCTACGCGGTGGCGGCCTATGTCGGGTTCTACGACGACGTGCAGCGCGCCCTGTTTCCCGATGTCGATTTCGATGGGGACGGCGAACTGACGACCGACCCCATCACCCTCTACATCAATAGCGCGAAAGCCCGGGTCGCGGGAGCAGACGGTGAGTTTTCAGCGAACCTGGGAACCCGTACCCGGCTGACCCTCAGCGCCTCGTGGATCGACGCGCGTTATACCCGGATCGATGCCCCCACCGCCCTGACCTCGCTTTTGGGCACGGACCCGCTGCACAACCGCTTCACATATACGCCGACGTTCGGCGGATCGGTGTTCCTATCGCACGATCTTCCCTTGCCCGTAGGGCTCGGAACTCTCGCTCTTGGCGCAGACTACGCGTGGGTGAGCAGTGTCCGGCTGACAGAAAGGCCGACTGAATCTTTCGCGCGGCAGCCCGCCTACGGGCTGCTTGGCGCTTCGATCACATGGCGTCGGCCGGGCGGATTGCCGGTAGATATGGAATTGTGGGGCCGCAACCTCACCGACCGGTTCTACGTGAGCGGCGGCGGGACGCTCAATCCGGCTTATACGGCGGCAACGATCATTCCCGGGCCGCCCCGCACGATCGGCATGCGGCTGCGTTACAGTTTTGAGTGACCCGCCCCCTTACGGCGCGACGAGTTCGGCGCGCGTGACGCTTTCGTTCTCGACGCGGGCGATCCCGGCCAGTTCGAGGCTCTGCAGGAACCCGCGCGTCACCCCGATGCGGAATGTCCCGCTGATGGGACGACGCGCAAGCTGCGGGCTGGAGACGATGATCTCCTGCGGACTGTAGCGGTTGATCTCGGCCACGGCCTGCTCCAGCGGCACGCGATCGAAGCTCAGGACGCCCGAGCGCCAGGATAGCTGGCGGTCCACGGCGACCTCGGCCATGCGGTAGGCACCGCCCTGCCACACGAGTTCCTGCCCGGGATGAAGAACGGTGGACTGGGCCTCACGGCCCTGCCCTGCCGGCATGTCGATGCGCACGCGGCCTTCTGCAAGCGTGACCGTGACGCGGTCACCGGTGTCCCTCACAGCGAAGGCCGTGCCCAGCGCGGTCACCCGGACGCCTCCGGCCGAGACGACGAAAGGCTTGCGCGGGTTCTTGGCGACTTCGAAGAACGCCTCACCGCTGCGGATGGTCGTGCTGCGCCCGGTTTCGCTTTCCGAAACGGCGAGCACGGTCGAAGTGTTGGCGGTGATCGCCGTGCCGTCCGTCATGCGGAAGATGCTCTGCTGCCCCACGCCGGTCGAGATCACGTGGCTGTCCGCCTCTGCCAGCGCGGTCGGGGCGTTCCCGCCGTCACCCCGGTAATGCTGGAAAGCCAGCCCGCCGACCAGGACGGCCAACGCGAGCCCCGCCGCCATCGCCGGGCGTGCCCAGGCATGGCGGTCGCGGCGATTGGCAAGCGCCCGCTCGCGGATTTCGAGGATGCGGGCGTCGGCGCGCATAGCCCCGGTGCCGTCCCAGGCCCGCTCCACCCGCGCCCAGGCGATGCGGTGCGCTTCGTCGCGGGCGTGCCAGCTTTCGAAGTCCTCGTAGTCCTGCGGCGTCGCCTTGGGCGAACGGAAGATGCTGAAATAGGCAGCGGCAGTCGCTTCGGGCGAATCGATCCTTTCCAGCGCGCGGCCATCGAACGGGCGGTCGTCGAACGGGAGGTTGTCGGCGGATTTGCTCATGGCAGATCCCTCGCGGCGAGGAAGCGGATCGCCTTCATGATGTTGCGCCCGACCGCGCTGGTCGAGATGCCGAGGTGCCGTCCGATCGCATCGTAGGACATCTCCTCGAAGCGGTGCAGCACGAAGACGTCGCGCGTCAGTTCGGGCATTTCCTCCAATGCATTGGCGAGCCGATCGACGTCCTCACGGCCGCGCAGCACGCGTTCGGGGGTGAGGTCGTCCACCGGGTGCAGCGCTTCGGTCAGCTCGTGATGCGCGCCGCGATGACGGACCGTATCGCGCCGCGCCCGGTCGGTCAGAACACTCGCTGCGACCTGGAAGAGGTAGCCTTCGACATTGGCGATCGGGTCCGCCTGCCCACGCACGTGCATGCGGACCAGCACGTCCTGCACGAGATCGTCGACATCCACCGGGTTCGCCCGCTTGGCGATATAACGGCGCAGGGCGGGCACGTGCACCGACAGGTCGGGCACCTGCCGGCGGCCCTCGACATGCTTTTCCTGCGGTGTCCTGCGCAACGAGAAAATCGGATCAGCCCTTCGGTCCAATGCCCGGCCTCCATAGCCGCGCAGGCTGCGGAAGGTCATCCGATATATTTTTTCACGGGCAGCGAATGATCCGTGCGCCTTTGCGTCTTGCGCATATCGGCCTGCGATCAGGGACAGGCCGGACAACCATGGGGTAACACACCAATGACCTGTCGCAGCCTTTCGGCTCTACTTCTCGCGTCCACCGTTCTTGCCATCGCCGCGCCCGCGCAGGCCCAGTCCGACACTGCCGCTCAAAACCTCGACCAGCCCGGCGGCGACATCGTCGTTACCGCGCGCCGCCGCGAGGAAAGCGCCCAGACCGTCCCCGTCTCGGTCACCGCGTTCAACTCCGAGATGCTGCGCGAGAAGGCCGTCGTCTCCACGCAGGACCTGACCTACACCACCCCCGGCCTCAACGTCGCGCCGCAGACCTCGCGCGATACCCCCTCGATCGTGATCCGCGGCCAGCGCCGCGCGACGGCAGGCGCGGCCGCGCCTTCGGTCGTGACCTACTTCGCCGACGTGCCGCTGCCCAACGAAGGCAGCATCGTGCCGACCTTCGACATCGGCTCGATCCAGGTGCTCAAGGGTCCGCAGGGCACCCTCTTCGGCCGCAACACCACCGGCGGCGCACTCCTGCTTTACCCCGTCGCGCCCGACTATGATTTCGCCGGTTACGGACAGGTCACGCTCGGCTCGTACAACGAGACGACCTTCGAGGGCGCCGTCAACGTGCCGATCGTCGCGGACCGTGTTGCCCTGCGCGTCGCAGGCCAGATCGCCCGCCGCGACGGCTACACCAAGAACCACGGCAACGGCGGCGATCTCGACGACCGCCACAACGACGCCTTCCGCGCCTCGCTCCTGATCGAGCCGGTCGACGGACTGAAGAACACCACCGTGTTCGACTGGTATCGCGCCCGTGAGAACGGCACCGGCACCGTGCTCAACGGCGTCTACCCGAACCCGGCCGTCAGCGGCGGCGGCACCGCGCGCACGGCGGCGAACCGTCCCTACTTCGACTGCGGCGTCGCGGGCTGCGACATCGACATCGCGCTGGCCGAACAGCAGGCGGCGGGCGTGCGCGACGTCAGCACGAGCATCGATCCCTATTCGAACCGCACCTTCTGGGGCGTGGCCAACACCTCCGAACTGGAAGTCGGCAAGGTCACCTTCAAGAACATCTTCGGCTACCGCCGCAGCAAGGTCGCGGCCGCCCGTGACATGGACGGCACCTACCTCGCGCTTTACGACGGCGTTTCCAACACCGACGTCGAGCAGGTCTCGAACGAGTTCCAGATCCTCGGCTCGCTGCTGAACGACCGCCTCGACTGGATCGTCGGCGCCTTCTACCTCAAGAGCGACCCGACCGGCGTGAACGGCAGCGTCACCTACTCGGCGGTGATCCCGGGCAGGACCTTCACCTACAACGAGAACTACAATTCCTCGACCAGCAAGGCGCTGTTCGGGCAGGTCGGCTATGCCTTCGGCGGCTTCGCGGAAGGGCTGCGCTTCAACGGCGGCTTCCGTTACACCTGGGACAAGTCGAGCGGCTGCTCGGTTGCGGCGCTCGACACGGCCGACCGCATCGGGCCTGACGCCTGCGCCACGCAGGGCGGCAAGACCGGTTCGGAAAGCTCCAAGGCCCCGACCTGGACCGTCGGTTTCGACTACAAGGTCAACGACGACCTGTTCCTCTACATCACCAACCGGCGCGGCTACCGCTCGGCGGGCTACAACCAGAGCGGCATGTCTTCGTACTTTGACGGCTTCGAGACGTTCCAGCCCGAGAAGGTCACCGACTACGAGGCCGGTATCAAGAGCAGCTGGGAAATCGGCGGCGTGAAGGGCCGCTTCAACATCGCGGCCTACACCAGCAAGTACAACAACATCCAGCGCTCGATCTTCCCCGGCGCGGACTTCGACGGCGACGGCAACTCGGCCAACGATCCGAGCAGCCTGATCATCAACGCCGCCAAGGCGACGATCAAGGGCACCGAGTTCGACTTCTCGGTCACCCCGGTCGGCGGCTTCACGCTGTCGGGCTTCGGCGCTTACACCGATGCCAAGTACGACGAGTACGATGCACCCGCAGCCTTCATCCCGCTGCTGGGCAACAACCCGGTGAACAACAAGTTCTCCTACACGCCCAAGTGGACCATCGGCGGCGGTGCGCGCTACGCGACGTACCTGGGCAACTTCGCCGAGATGGTGTTCAACGCCAACTGGTTCCACAGCGCCAAGGTCTGGTACGTCGAGCGTCCGCTGGACACCAACGGCATCCAGAAGGCCTACGACACCGTCAACCTCAAGCTGGACTTCAACAACATCGAGGATCGCGGCATCGACCTCGGCTTCTTCGTGCGTAACCTGTTCGACGTGACGTATGCTGCTGCCGGCGGTGTCGTCACCCCGTCGGTGACTTCGACCACGCTCGTCTACAACGAACCGCGCGTGTTCGGTGCCCAGCTGCGCATGTCGTTCGGCAAGCGCTGATCCCCTGCCCGCCTGCGCGGATCGCCATGATCCGCGCAGGCACCCCTTTCGATACGACCCTTCGATGAGGATGTAGCCCGATGAAATCCCGTCTTCGTACCGCCCTGCTCTCCCTTTCCGCGCTCGCTTCCACCCCAGCAATAGCGGAACCGCTGGCCGATGCCGACCGCACCGCGATCCTCGCCGAAGTCGATCGCGGCGCTCCCGCGATGGCGCGCAATGCATTGCAGATCTGGTCCTGGGCCGAAGTCGGCTTCCAGGAGACCAAAAGCTCGGGGCTTCTCCAGAAGGACCTCAAGGCGGCAGGCTTCAAGGTGACCGCCGGTGTCGCAGGCATGCCCACCGCCTTCGTCGCCAGCTTCAAGAACGGAGACGGCCCGGTCATCGGCATCCTCGCCGAGTACGACGCCCTTCCCGGCCTCGCCCAGGCGGCCGAGCCTGAGCGCCACGTCATCGACGGGATCGCCGGTCATGCCTGCGGTCACAACCTGTTCGGCGCCGCCTCGGTCGCGGCGGCGATCGCCACCAAGAACTGGATGGTCGCGCACGGCATCAAGGGCGAACTGCGGGTCTACGGCGCGCCCGCCGAAGAGGGCGGATCGGGCAAGGTCTTCCTCGTCCGCTCCGGTCTGACCCAGGACGTTTCCGCCATGCTGCACTGGCACGCGGGCGACGGCTATAGCGCCATGCAGGGCCATGCACTTGCGAACGTCAGCGCCAAGTTCCGCTTCCACGGCCTCGCCTCGCACGCCGCCGCCGCGCCCGAGCGCGGGCGCTCCGCGCTCGACGGCGTCGAGGCGATGGACAACATGGTCAACATGATGCGCGAGCACGTGCCGCAGGAAACGCGCATCCACTACGTCATCACCGATGGCGGCAAGGCCCCCAATGTCGTGCCCGACACCGCCGAGGTCTACTACTACGTGCGCCACCCCGACCAGCAGCAGGTCGCCGACATCATGGAGCGCGTGAAGAAGGCCGCCGAAGGCGCCGCGCTCGGCACCGGCACCACGGTCGAGTACGACCAGATCGGCGGCACCTTCGACCTGCTTCCCAACGACACGCTGGGCCACGTGATGTACGACAACCTCAAGCAGGTTCCGCTGCCCACCTATACCGCGCAGGAACAGGCGTTCATCGACAAGATCGCGGCCACCCTGCCCAAGGGCGGCCGCAAGCGCACCACCGGGGTCGAGCCCTATTCCAGCGGCGAGATCATGTCCGCCTCCACCGACGTCGGCGATGTCAGCTACACCACGCCCACGGCGGGCATGTCGGCGGGCACCTGGGCGCCCGGCACGCCGCCGCACAGCTGGCAGGCGGTCGCCGCCAGCGGCAACAGCGTCGGCACCAAGGGCGCCGAAGTGGCCGCCAAGACCTTGGCCCTGACCGCCGCGCAGCTGTTCCAGAGCCCGGACACGCTGGCCGCTGCGAAGAAGGAGCTGGACGAACGGCGCGGACCGGACTTCGTCTACCGCTCGCTGCTCGGCGACAAGGCACCCTCGCTCGACTATCGCAAGGCGCCTGCCTCAAAGAATTGACCGGACCCATCCTGACCCCGGTTCCGCGCAAGTGTGCGGAACCGGGTCTTTTTTCTCATTATGACATTTCAATGACTATTAATGACAGTCAAGTAACTGTCCTTATTAGATTTTCTTAGGAAATTCGCGTTAACCTCTCGCTCAATGGCACGGGAATGGGGAATTCCCGGCACAATTCGGGTGCGAGATGTTCAACGTTAATTCGAAGTTCGGGCGCATGTTCGCGTCTCTCGAGACGCGGCTGGTGGGCGCGCTTACGCTGATCGTGGTGTTTACGGTCCTGCTGCAGGTCGTGACCCAGCGAGAAGCCTACGCCCTGCGCGAACAGAGCGATGCGCTGATCCAGACCTCCGCCATCGCCGAGAACGCAGACCAGTTCGCCGACGCGGTCGCCAAGCTGCGCATGGCCACCAATCGGGGCCTGATGGCCAGCGAGACCGGCGGCAGCAGCGACGAACTTACCGACCAGGCCATCGGCATCGGCGACCAACTCGGCCGTCTCCGCAATAGCGGCATGGTGTTCTACGACGCGCCGCAAGCGGGCAATCCCTTCGCCGACCTCGACCGGCACGTCGCCGAAATCCTCGAAGTCCAGAAGCACGGCGCCACGCGCTCGCTTGCCCGCCGGATCGAGGCCCGCAATGTCGCGATGGGCGAATTCGCCGACGGCATCGTCGATCGAGCCCATGCCCAGCGCCGCAGCGCGCAGCAGCAGCTCGTCGCCTCGGTCGGGCGCTGGCAACTGCTGGTGCTGGCGACCGGGCTGGTGACGATCCTCGTCGTGCTGCTCGCCCTGTTCGACATCTCCCGCAATATCCTGCCGGCGATCCGCCGGATGCACGGCAACGTCCAGCGCCTTGCCGACGGCGACCTCGACATCGAGATCGGCACGTTCCGCCTCAAGGAACTGCAGGCGCTGTCGCACCCGCTGGAAACCTTCCGCCAGAACGCCCGCGCGGTGAAGAACCTCGCCTTCAGCGACCCCGCCACCGGGATGCCCAACCGCCGCGCTTTCCTCGAAACGTTCGGCAAGCTGCTGGCGATCGGCGGCGAGCGGCGCTTTGCCTGCATGGTCATCGACATAGATCGCTTCAAGCACGTCAACGACGACTACGGCCATGCCGCCGGTGACGACCTCGTGCGCCTGATCGGCGAACGGGTGAAGGACCACCTCGGCAGCGAGAGCGTCGTGGCCCGCATCGGCGGCGACGAATTCGCCGTCTCCATGCCGTTGGCCGAAGGAAAGCAGGGTTTCGTCCTCGCCTCGGGCCTTGTCGATGCGGTCCGCGCGCCTTTCAGCCTTGGCGGTTATGCGGTCGCGGTCACCTGCTCGATGGGCGTGGTCGATGTCACCGCAGGCGACGAAGCACAGGACGTGGACGACATCCTGCGCAACGCCGACATGGCGCTCTATGCCTCCAAGAAGAGCGGCCGCAACTGTGCCACCGCCTTCGACCTCGCCATGGCGCAGGAACGTTCGATCGACCGCGCGCTGGAAAAGGACCTCGAATTCGCCTTCGAGCGTGATCAACTGCGCATGGTCTATCAGCCGATCCACTCGGTCGTCGACGACGCGCGCGAGGTCGAGGCACTGGTCCGCTGGCGGCATCCCGAACTCGGCGATGTCCCACCCTCCAGCTTCATCCCGGCCGCCGAGCGCAGCGGGCTGATGGTGCGGCTCGGCGAATGGATCATCGAGCGCGCGCTGGCCGATTTCGCGCAGTGGCCCGACATGTTCCTCAGCATCAACCTGTCGCCGCTGCAGTTGCAGCACGAAGGATTCAGCGGCTTCCTGCTGGACGCCTGCCGCCGTAACGGCATCGTTCCGCAGCGCCTGTTCCTGGAAGTGACCGAATCGCTGTCGATCGAGCGGAACACGCGGGCACTGCTGACGCTCAACCTGCTGCGCACGCTGGGCTTCCGCATCGCGCTCGACGATTTCGGCACCGGCTACTCGTCGCTGTCGATGGTCAAGAGCTTCAAGTTCGACCGCATGAAGCTGGACCGCAGCCTCGTCATGGACCTCGGGCAGGACCCGGCCTCGGTGGCGGTGCTGGAAGCGGCGGTCACCATGGCCCGCCACGTCGGCGCCGAAGTGGTCGCCGAAGGGATCAGCGAGGCGCACCTGATCGGCGCGACGAAGTCGGCCGGGTGCACCCACCTTCAGGGCTACTACTACAGCAAGCCGATCGAGGCGGGCGAAGTCCTCGGCTACTTCGCGAATGCGGGGGACGATCTCGCGCAGGTAGCCTAAGAGGCTGTTTGGAAATTCGCTGCAGGCGAATTTCGCGGCACCGGCCCGCTCCCCCACCCGACTACCCTCAGGATACTACCGTTGGGTGGTCGGGTGGGGGAGTGGGCCGGTGCCGCAAGGAAATGCCCGGATGGGCATTTTCCATTAACTGCCGAAGGCAGCGGCGTCCCCGTCAGGCGCGCGTGAAGCGCCAGCGGTCGGCATCGCTCTCCTCGGCATCGAAGCGGTAGCCGTCGGTGTCAAAGCCGCGCATCGCATCGACGTCGGTGATGTAGTGCTCGCACATCCAGCGCGCCATCATGCCGCGCGCGCGCTTGGCGTTGAAGCTGATGAAGCGGGGACCGTTGGGGCCCGGCTCGCGGAACTCGACCTCGATCACCCGGATGCCGGAAAGGCGCCCGGAAACGGCCGCGAAATACTCCTGGCTGGCAAGGTTGAGCACGACGCCCGATCCCTCCTCGGCCACCTGCTCGCGCAGCAGCGCGGCGATGCGGTCGCCCCACCAGTCGGTCAGGCTTTTGTGACGCGGCGCCCAGCGAGTGCCCATTTCGAGGCGGTAGGGCTTGATCGTGTCGAGCGGGCGCAGCAGCCCGTAGAGCCCAGAAAGCATGCGCAAGTGATCCTGCGCGAAGGTCACACCCGGCTCGTCCAGCGTATGCGCCTCGAACCCGGTGTAGACGTCTCCGGCGAAGGCGAACAGCGCCTGCCGCTCGGGCAGTTCGGGGAAGTCGCGAAAACGGTCGGCGTTCAGCTTCGCCAGACGCGGCGAGATATGCATCAGCTCAGAAAGGCGCTTCTGCGTGAGGTTCGCGGCCGAGCGCGCAAGGCTGGTCGCCTCCTCCACGAAGTGCGGAGTAGAAACGGCGAGCGGCGGCAGCACGCGCTCAAAATCGAGCGTCTTGGCGGGAGACAGAAGGGCAATCATCGTGCCGAGCGGTAGCGAGCACCGGCAGGCGCGTCAAATGCCCTTCAGTGCGAAACACCGGCCAGCGGGCTACGGGCGATCCGCCGTCGCTTTTCGCCAATCTCCTGCTTGGCTTTCTCGATCAACTGGAGTTCGGTGACGGCCAGCAGGTCCTCCGACACGCGCATCAGATGGGCGCGCATGGCGGAGCGCGCCTGCTCCGAATCGCGCTCGACGAGCGCGTCGTAGACCCGGCGGTGCTCGTCGGGACGCGGGTTGATGCCGACCTGCCGAGCCTGCTCGAACATGTGGCGGCACAGCGGCGACTGTTCACGCAAATCCCACAAGTGTTCGACGGTCTGGGCGACCAGAGAGCTTTGCGTGCCCTCTGCAATGGCCATGTGGAACTGCCGGTCGAGCGCCAGTTCCTCCGCCGTCGCGGGGTCCAGAGCTTCCATGCGTTCGAGGATTTCGCCGACGCGCGCCACTTCCTCGTCGGACATGACCGTGGCCGCAAGCGCCGCCGCCTCGCCCTCGAACATGATGCGCGCCTCGATCAGTTCGAAGGCGCCGACGTTGAGTTCGGCCGGGGTGCGGTCGGTGGGCATTTCCTCTGCCACATAGACGCCCGAGCCGTGGCGCACTTCCACCAGCTGGCGGATTTCAAGGGCGATCATCGCCTCACGAATGGTGGGGCGGCTGACCTGGAATTGCTCGGCCAGGTCACGCTCGGCAGGCAACCGGCTGCCTGCCGCATATTGCCCGCTCCTGATGCCCTGTTCGATCTCCTGCGCCACGCGCTGGTAAAGTTTCAAGCGTTCCGCCATGCATCCTTGAATGTCACAAGCGGCACGCACTCGCAAGTCATCTTACCACTTCATCCAAGCGCATAAGGCGCGGCCTCGTCGAGCGGCGGGATCGCGCCGCGCCGCATGACGTTCCAGCCGGCCAGGCGGTGCCCCGCCAGCGCCGCTTCCGACACCGCGATACCCTGCATACGTGCCGCGAGATAACCACCATTGAAGGCATCGCCGGCGCCGCTGGTATCGACCGGTCTCAGCGTGCTCGGCACCGGGCAGGCTTCGCCACCGGGCAGGAGGCAACCTTCGGCACCCAGCTTCACCACGACTTCACTGCAACCCAGACGCTGCCAATGCGCGGCGACTTCCTGCGGCGATCCGGCGCCGTCCAGCGCCGCCTCGTCCTCGAAAGTCGGCAGGCCGATGTCGGCGAAGGCGATCGCCTTGTCGCGGATCTGCACAGCCGCCTCGGGTGATTCCCATAGGCGCGGGCGATAGTTGCCGTCGAACGCGACCAGACCGCCGCGATCACGCACCCGCCCGACCAGCCGAAGCAGATCCTGACGCCCCTGCGGTGGCAGGATCGCCAGCGAAATCAGTGAGAAGCACAGGAGGTCCGCCGTTTCGGCGACGTCCATCGCCCCATCCACCGCTTCCAGTTCGAACAGGGCGCGGGCTGCGCTCGCCTCGCGCCAGTACGTGAAGCTGCGCTCTCCCGAAGGATCGGTGGTGATCGCATAAAGCCCGGCCTGCCGCGTCGGGTGCCGCAGCACGAGGCCGCAGTCGATGCCCTCTGCCGACCATGCCGTTCGCAGCCCCTCGCTGAAGGCATCCGTGCCCAGCGCGGTCATGTAGGCGACATGATGCCCGGCGCGGGCGAGGTGGATCGCGGTGTTCAGCGTGTCACCGCCGAACCCCACGCTCCATGCGTCCGCCGAGCCGGACAGTTCCACCATCGCCTCGCCCAGGCAGACGATCCTTGCCATGACGCCGGCCCTTACCAGCTCCACATGGTCCCGTCTTCCAACCGGGCGACCGGCAGGTAGGCGGGCTTGTAGGGATACTTGGCGGCCAGTTCCTCGTCGATGTCGACGCCGTGGCCCGGGGTCTCGCCGCAGAACAGCTCGCCCGCCTCGAACGTGTAGTCGTGCGGGAAGACTGCGTCGGTCTCCTCGGTGTGGCGCATGTATTCCTGGATACCGAAGTTCGGGACCCAGGTGTCGAAGTGCAACGCCGTGCCCATCGTGACGGGCGAGAGGTCGGTGGCGCCGTGGCTGCCGGTGCGGATCTGGTAGAGCGCGGCAAGGTCAGCGATGCGGCGCAAGTGCGTGACGCCGCCCGCGCTGACGATCGTGCAGCGGATGTAGTCGATCAGCTGGTTCTGGATCAGATCCTTGGCGTCCCAGATCGTGTTGAAGATCTCGCCCACGGCCAGCGGAGTGACGGTGTGCTGGCGGATCAGCTTGAACGCTTCCTGGTTCTCGGCCTGCGTCACGTCCTCCAGCCAGAACAGCTGGTAGGGCTCCAGCATCTTGCCAAGGTTGGCTGCTTCCTGCGGGGTGTAACGGTGGTGACCGTCATGCAGGAGGTGATGGTCGAAGCCGTAGGTCTCGCGCAGCTTCTCGAACAGCTTGGGCACGTAGTTCAGCGCCTTGCGCGTGTCCCAGCCGGTGACCGAGGGGAGCGCGGCGTCGGCCGGTTCGTAGAACAGCTTGCCCCGGCCGACGCCGTAGGCATCCTTGATGCCCGGCACGCCGGTCTGCGCGCGGATCGCCTTATAGCCGAGGTCGATGTACTGGCCGACCGCGTCGACGGTTTCGGCAATGTCGCTGCCGTTGGCATGCCCATAGCACATGACGCCGTCGCGGCTGCGGCCACCGAGCAGCTGGTAGAGCGGCATGCCCGCCATCTTGGCCTTGATGTCCCACAGCGCGACGTCGACGGCGGCAATCGCGCGCATCGTTACCGGGCCGCGACGCCAGTAGGCGCCCTTGTACAGATACTGCCAGATATCCTCGATCCGGCGCGGGTCCATGCCGACGATGCAGGGGATGACGTGATCTTCGAGATATGCAACGACGGCCTTCTCGCGCCCGTTCATCGTCGCGTCGCCGATGCCGTAGACCCCCTGATCGGTCACGATCTTGAGCGTCACGAAATTGCGACCGGGGCAGGTCACGATGACCTTGGCCGAAGTGATCTTCACTGGTGATCTCCCTTGAGAGCCGGACGGACCCTTGCCCGCACTGACTCGCCTTTCTCCACCTTCATATTGGCCTTACCTCATTGATGCAATACATCAGATGACTCCTGAATGTCAGAAAAAAGCCGGACGGTCTTGGAAGACCGCCCGGCAAAGTCCTGCCGTCAGGGCAGGTTGGGAGAGAGTGTCAGGGAGCAAAGGTCGCCCAGGGATCAGCGGCGACGCGGGTGGTGCCGTCCGCCGCGAAGTCCATCATCTGGCCGCCCGCTCCGGCATAGCCCGGCCACTGCGGCACAGTCTGGCCGTTCGGGTTACCGGTCTTCACGAAGTTGGCGATGTACGTCGCGATCGTGTGGCCCATCGCCTGGTCGGCGGGACGGGTCTTCGCGCCGTACTTGATATCCACGGTGTCGAAGAAATAGGGCAGGTCGTCGGCATGGATGGCGCCGTCGCTTTTGGGCGTGACCGCCGCATCGGACACGTAGGAGAAGCGGTAGTACCACGTCGGCACGCCCTGCCCGGCGATGGTCCCGGCAAGGTCGCGCGCGCCCGCGATCATCATGCCATCCCTGCCGCCGAGGTCGCCGCTGGTCGCGCCGATGATGGTCGGCACCTTGGCGAAGCGCCCCGCCTTGTAGGCCGCCGCCACGTCCGTCGCCGCGTCGCCCAGCGGGAACGGCGAGGAGAACGTGCGCGGCCCTCCGGTCAGAACGGTGCCCAGCTTGATGTCCCCGGTGACGCTGCGCGCAGGGATAGCACGCAGTTTGGCCAGCGCCTGCGGATCGTTGGCCGCCACACCCTCGGCCTTGCCGAAGGCGAGGCCGATCGCCTCGGCATCCTTGAGCGTGGAAGCCTTGATCGCCGATCCGCTGCCGCCCGACATGATCACCGCGCGCTGGAACAGGTCCTTGCCCTGCGTCGCCGGAGCCGTAACGAGGTTATGGACCGACATGCCGCCAGCACTCTCGCCCATGATGGTGATGTTCTGCGGGTCGCCGCCGAAGGCCGCGACGTTGCGCTTGATCCACTCCATAGCCGCGATCTGGTCCATGAAGCCGTAATTGGCGAAGCGCCCGCCGTCCTCCTTCGCCCTCGTCAGCGCCGGATGCGCGAAAGTCCCGAAGCGACCTAGGCGGTAGTTGAAACTGACGACCATGACGCCCTGCTGCGCAAGGCGCGTGCCCGTGTAGATGAGGCGCGAGGCCGAGCCATTCACGAAGCCGCCGCCATAGATCCACACCAGCACCGGCAGCTTGGCCGCCTCGCCCGAGGGCCGCCAGACGTTGACGTAGAGGCAATCCTCCGACGGTGCCGAACCCGGCGGCAGCGGCACCGCATTGTAGTTCTGCATACAGTCGTGGCCATAAGCTGCCCCGTCACGCACTCCGTCCCACTTCGCGGCGGGCTGAGGCGCGCGCCAGCGCAAGTCGCCCACCGGCGGCGCGGCGAAGGGGATGCCCTTGAACGCGGTCACGCCATCGGCATCGACGCCCGAGACCTTGCCTTGCTCCACCGCGACCTGCGGCGGCAGCACGTCGTCGGCATGGCCAGCGGAGGCGAGGGTCAGCAGACCCAGCGTGATCGTCAACTTTCGCATTGTCATCTCCCGGTTGCGCGGATGCTCAGGAAGCAGGTTTGAATTCCAGCGACATGCCTGTCGCCTTGTTGGGCTGGAAGCCCTTCCACAAGGTGGCCTCCGGAGCGCCGGGGCTGTAGCCCGAATAGCGGCCGCCGGGTGCATCGGGCCACTTGCCCGCGTTGGAGTCCACCACCAGTCCGTCCATGTAGGCGGCCTTGCCCTCGTCGCCCTTGACCGTGCGGTCGAGGAAGGCGGTGATGAAATGCGCCTGCACTGCCAGCAACCGGTCCTTGCGCCAGACGGCGTCCTCGAACCACTCGAAGTCCCAGAACTTCGCACGGGCTTCGGGCGGGGCACCGGTCAGGGCGATGCTGTGCCCGGCCTCTCGGAAAGTCAGGAGATAGCGCAGAGCGTGGACCTGCGCTTCGAACAGGCTGCGTACACCGGGCTCGTAGCCGACCGCCTTGTCCTGACTGCCGACGATGTAGAGCGTGGGCGCGGTGATCGCCGCCACGCCGGGCGCCGTCCATGGCTGCAGCCCCGGCGCGCCGCCCGCAGGCGCGATCACGACGACGGCCTTGAGATTCGGCACCTTGAGCGTGGCGGCCTTGGCGGCGCCCTTTACATAAGGCCGAAGCACGCCGCGCGTCCTGCTCGCCATGACGGGATCGAGCGGCGCTCCGGCAGCGGTGAGCACGCCGTAGCCGCCCATCGAATAGCCGACGAGCGCCGTGCGGCCGACGTCAGCGGCGGCGAAGACACCCTCCCCGCGCCCGGCCAGACGCGCCGCCTCCGACGCCACGAACGCGATGTCGAGCGGACGGCGGGAGAGCGGCCCTGCCCTCGCGGCATCGGTGCGGATGCTGATCGCCGGATCGCGGAAGGCCGGCGCGGCGACGATGTAGCCCTTGCTGGCAAGGTTCTCGCCCAGCCAGGCCAGCACTTCGGGGCTGTTGCTATAGCCATGCGCGAGGATCACGAGCGGGAAGCGCCCCTTCGCGACGGCGACATTCTCTGCGGCCACGCCGGGAACGGTAAACAGCACGTCCTTTCCGTCCTCTCCGGGAAGAGGCGTACGATAGGTGATCGGAGCGCCGCCGGCAGCAGCGGGATACCACAGGCGAACCGTCAGGTGGCGGTCGACTTTCGCGGGCTTGTCGGCCCCCTGAAGAGGCTCAAGTTGCCCCGGCTGCACCAGTTCGATCGTGCTCGTGCCGACTGGCAGGCTGCCGAGCGCAGCCAGTTCCGGCGCGTCGGGTCCGGGAATGGTGGGCGAGGCGGGCTCCTGCCCGGCGGCGATCGCCAGCGGAGCGGCAGCGGCGAGTGTCAGAGGCAGCAGCACGCGGAGCATCGTCATCCCCCTCACGGAAAATCGGGGGTGCAGACCTTGCGCTGCCTGCACCCCCGGAAAAAATCGGGGGCGACCTGCGCCCCCGATCCTGCTTCAGAAATTCAGGTTGAACCGGACCCCGCCGTAGCGGCGGAAGTCACGCGGGAGGATCGCGTTGGCGGCTGCACTGTTTCCGAAGAAGCTCGCGCGGTTGATGATGGTGGCGTAATACTGCTGGTCGAACACGTTGTTCACGAAGGCGACCACTTCCCAGGCCTTGTCCTCGGCGCGAACGCCGATCCCCAGGTTGACGATGTGGAACGCGTCCATCTGGGTCGCCGGGTCGTTGGCATGGGTCGCGCTCTGGTACTGCCAGCTGACCTGAGCGACACCGCGCAGGCTGTCGGTCAGTGCGGGCGTGAAGTCCGCGCTGGCCTGCAGGTTCCAGGTGGGCGAGGTCAGCCGCTCACCGGTCAGATCCTGGCTCTTGACCGACCCTCCGGTGCAACCCTGCGCTGCGGTCTGACCGACATAGCACGCGGCGCCTTCGAACGAGGTGTACTTGGCATCAAGATACGTACCCGCTGCGCTCAGCGTCAGATCCTGCGCCGGACGCAGGAAGATCTCGGTCTCGATACCCCGGGTGCGCAGGCCGCCCACGTTGGTGAGACGGAAGTACTGCGTATCGCCGACCGTTTCGATCTGCTGCGCCTGCAGGTTCTTGTAAGTGGTGTTGAACAGCGTGACGTTGAGCGTCACGGCGCGGTCGAGGAACTGGCTGCGCAGGCCCAGCTCCCAATCCTTCGACGTCTCGGGCTTGATCGCGCCCGCCGCCGCGCGGGTGGCGTTGAAGCCGGTCGACAGATCGTAGGTCTGACCCTTGTAGCCCGTGGCGAACGTGCCGAACATGCTGATGTCAGGCGTAAATTCGTAGCGGGCGCTGGCCTTGTAGGTGTCGGCGGTGTCGCTGGCGTTGCCCGACCAGTAGCCATTGCCGTTGTAGATGTCGTTGAAGGTGTACGACACCTTCTCGTTCTGCAGACGCGCGCCGCCGGTCAGCGTCAGGCCCTGCACCAGTTCCCAGTCCGCCTGCACGAAACCGGCGATCTGGCGCTGCTTGGCCGTCGCGAACCACTGTGCAAGCGAGAAGTCCGGCCCGCGATAGAACGGGCGGTTGAAGCTGGTGTCGGCGAAGTAGACGCCGACGGTATAGCGGAACTTGTCTTCCGCAGGCGACTGGAGGCGCACTTCCTGCGTCACCATTTCGGAGTTGAAGGTGCCGCGCTCGATGTTGTTGCCGTCGATCGGGGCGACGGTCTGGTCCTGGTCGACGAAGTCGTGCAGCTTGAAGCGGTCGTAGGACGTGATCGAGGTCAGCGTCATGTCGCCGATGCCGAATTCGCCGCGCAGGTAGCCGCCGTAACCGTGGTAATTGGTGCCCGAATCGACGTTGTCGACGACCTGCTGGTTGTCGGGGCCGACCGTGATGCCCGGCAGCGCAACGTCAGCCGTATACCCGGCCCGGCCGCGATAGAGCGCGCCGCTTGCAAGGTTGATGAACGGCATGCCCGAGTGGGTTTCACCGTCATTGTAGTTGGCCGCCAGGGTGATCGCGACGTCGCTGCTGGGCTCCCACTTCAGCTTGCCACGGAAGCTGGAGGCCTGGCGGCTGTTGACGTCCTTGTTCAGCGTGATGTTCCGGACATTACCGTCCCACCACGAGTAGCTGCCCGACACGATGAAGCCGAGGGTATCGGTGAGCGGGCCGGAGACGCTGAAGCTGCTGGCGACTTCGTCGTCGCTGGTCACCTTGCCATTGACGCGCATTTCCAGCTTGTCGGTGGGTCCACGGGTGATGAGGTTGATGAGGCCCGCCGAAGCGGCCTTGCCGTAGAGGGTGCTCTGGGGGCCGCGCAGCACTTCGAGGCGCTCCACGTCGGGCAGGTCGGTGAAGGCGCGCGCCTGGAAGGCCAGCGGCACTTCGTCGATCAGCACCGCGACGCTGGGCTCGACGCCGATGCCGAAGGCATAGGTGCCGACGCCGCGCAGCGAGATATTGGCGCTCTGCGGCTGCTGCGCCGGGTTGATGCGCAGCGAGGGGGCGACCTTGTAGAGATCCTGGAAACCGCTGACACCGGCGGTCTGCAGCTTGCCGGGCGCCACGACCGAAACGGCCAGCGGCACTTCCTGCACGCTTTCGGAGCGCTTGTTGGCGGTCACGATGATGTCGCCGCCGTAGTTGTCGGCCGCGCCGGACTGGGCGGCGGCGGGGGCCGGAGCCGCATCCTGCGCCATCACAGGCACGGCGAGCGCGCCGGCGCCCGCGATGATCGTGGTTGCGCAGAGGTGATGCCAAAGTTTCATCTATTTTCTCCTCCCCTTCGTCCAGCGAAGGTCATCCCAGCGGCTTTGTCAGCCTGTGGTCAGCGGATTATCAACTGACCTTACCAATGGCAATAAATGTTTTGCTCTATTCGCGGAATTTATATCGCCTCTAAAAGGCGAGCAGCAGACAGGCAGCAGAACATTCCGAAGAGCCAACTCTCCGGAGCGTCCGATTTCGTCGATAAATCTAGGTTTTCAGCCATTCCGCTTTGAAGAAGAGCTGTGCAGACCAACCTTCACGCGGTCAGGCCACCGTTATGCGCACACCGCTGCGGCCGTCATGTTCTGCCGGCGGGCCTTCGTAGCCATCGACCACCAGCTTGCGCGAATCGCCGATCGGCAGGAGCAGTGTGATGGTGCCATTCCCGAAGACGCCCTCGCCAGTGCGCTCGACCGTCACAGTGACTTCGTCGGCAGTGGCCCGGCAAGTGCCGCTCCACACATCGGCGTCGCCGTAACCCTCGCCATCGTCCTCGTGGAAGGACCACGCAGCGCTGTCACCGCGCGTCGGCGGGAACAGCCAGAGCCCCCGCTCGAACGCGCCAGGCTGCACCCCGCCTTGGGCGAGATCGACCGGAATCGCGCTGCCCGCACGGGCGAGCACCGGCGGCAGGCCGTCGAGAGGCGCCGCGAGGGTGACGGCCCCTCCGCCCACGTGAACGGCGCCGGTCCAGGGGTCGATCCAGTCGGCTGCAGCAGGCAAGGTCGTCCCGACGGTATCGACGCCCTCCTCACAGGCGAGAACGACCAGCAGGTCGCGGCCCAGCAGATGCGCATCATCGTCGGTCCAGGCTGCGGCATCTTCGGGGAAGTCCAGCCAGAGCGGGCGCGAAACCGGCTCGTAATCGCGGTGATAGCGCCAGAGCAGGTCCGAGAAATACGGGATCAGCGTCTGGCGCAGCGCCATCAGGCGGCGCATCGCGGGAAGCTGCTCGGGGTACATCCAGGGTTCGTTGACGCTGGCATCGTCGTTCCAGCTGTGGATCGAGAAGCGCGGCATCAGCACGCCCGCCTGCACCCAGCGCAGGAACAGTTCCGGCTCCGGCTTGCGGCCTGCGAACCCGCCCACGTCATGACCGCTATTGGAAACGCCCGAAAGGGCCAGCCCTAGCCCCATCTTGGCATTGTAGCGGATGGTCTTCCAGTCAGTGCGGTTGTCGCCCGTCCAGGTCTGCGCGTAGCGATGGAGCCCCGCCATGCCGCTCCGCGTCACCACATAGGGACGGCGCACCGCGTCATGCTCCACCTGAGCCCGGCGCGAGGCGCGCATCATCAGCAGCGACTGCAGCGGCCGCGCCTCGGCGGCCGGACGCGGCGTGCCGAAGAAATCGAAAAGCGCCCGCCGGTCCCACACGCCATATTCGTTATTGTCGTTCCACGTCGAACGGATACCGTAATCGAGCAGCGCCGCCTTCACCTGCGCCCGCCACCAGGCCGCACCTTCGGACTTGGTCAGGTCGATGAAGGAGCCCAGTTCGTCCCAGAACTGCACCTCGATCGGCGTGCCATCGGCGTCGGCGACCAGCAGCCCGGCCTCAGCCAGTTCGGCGAAGCGCGGATGGTCGCGCAGGAACGCAGGCTTGATGTTGGGCACCAGTTCGATCCCCGCCGCGCGGTAGCTCTCGACGAAGGCAGCGGGATCGGGGAACTTGTCGCGGTTCCAGTTGAAGACGTAGCGCTTCGGCCCGATCGAAGTGTAGCCCGAGGACAAGTGGAACGAGGTGCAGCCGATGTCGTGCTCCTCCAGCTTGTCCACGAACTCCTGCATCCGCGCCTGCGCATCGGGGGCGTCGGTATAAGTCATCGTCGAGCCGGAATAGCCCAGCGCCCAGCGCGGCATCAGCGCGGGGCGGCCGGTCAGCCACGTGAAACGGCGCGTCACCGCCAGCGCGTCAGGCCCGGCGATCATGTAGAGATCGAGGTCACCGCTATCCGCCACGACCGAGCGATAATGGCCGTGGTAGTTGTCCAGCTCCTCGCCAAGATCGACGGTGACGTCCGCCATGATGTCGTAGAACGCGCCGTGGCAGACGTTCTGCGCATCGGCGACGAGCAGGTAGGGGATCGTCTTGTAGAGCGGGTCCGAACTCTCCGCATCGTAGCCCATAGGGTCGAGGTTGGTCATGCGCAGGCGACGCCCCGCCCGGTCCATGCCGCCCGAACGCTCGCCAAGACCGTAGTAGCGCTCGCCCGCCGGACGCGCGACGTAGTGCGAGACACGGCCGTCCCACCAGCCGAAATCATAGCTCTGCGTCGGGCGATCGGCCATCATCAGCTGCCATCCGTCACCGGCGCGCTGCTCCCAGCCGCAGTGGAAACCGTCGAGGCGGATCGTCAGGCGGATGCGCGCGGTCTCGATCACCAGCGTGCCGTCGGCGTCGTCGAGGCGGTAGTCGGGGCAGGCGAAGCCCTCCACGCTCATGCGGTCGCGGCCGGGCTCGGCGACGTCCTCGGCGCCGGGCGCGACGGCCCAGCTCGGCGGCCCCTTCACGGTGCCTTCGGGGAGCAGGAGCAGGCGCACGACGTCCTCCTCCAGCACGAAGACATGCGCGACGGCGGCGGTATCGCTGCGCAGGGTTATGCGGCCGGTATCGCGCTCGGCGACGTGGAACAGCGGCGGGCGGGAGAGGGTCGCTTGACGCATGAACTTACTCCGAAACGGCGGAGCGCAGGCGGCCGATCATGGCGATCAGCACGGCCGCGCCGAGAAGGTCGAAAACCGAAAGGCAGGCAAACAGCGGAGCATAGCCGACACTGTCGGCCAGCTGCCCGATCAGCAGCGAGAACAGCAGGCCGCCGAGCCAGCCCGCCTGTCCGACGAAGCCATTGGCGGTGCCCACTTCCTCGGGCGAGAAGACGTCGGCGCTCAGCGTGTTGATCAGCACCGAGATGATCTGGTGCGCGAAGCCGCCGACGCAGAACAGGGCGATCGCGGTGTAGGGATCGGCGGCAAGACCGATGCAGCCCGGCGCGATCATCAGCACGGCAGCAAGGCTGATCGCCGTGACGCGCGAGGGGATCAGGCTCATGCCGAAGCGCTTCATGAAGAACGGCGAGAGGTAGCCACCCAGCACGCCGCCGAGGTCGGCCGCTAGGAACGGCAGCCAGGCGAACAGCGCGATCTGCTTGATGTCCATGCCGCGCTCGTGCGCCAGATAGAGCGGAATCCAGAAGCTGAAAGTCTGCCACGCGGGCTCGGCCAGGAAGCGCGGGATGGCGATAGACCAGAAACGCGGGCTGGAGACGATCTCCTTCGCCGAGGCGCGGCGGGCGGGCGCGACCGGGCGGTCATGCTCGATATAGGCGCGCTCTTCCGGGGTGATTGCCCAGTGCTTCTGCGGGGAGCGGTAAAGGCGATACCAGCCGTAGGCCCAGAACAGCCCGACCCCGCCGGTGACGAGGAAAGCCGCGCGCCAGTCGGCGGCGAGCGAGACCGCGATGACCAGCGGCGGCGCGATCAGCGCGCCGAGCGAGGTGCCTGCGTTGAACCAGCCGGTGGCGACCGAGCGCTCCTTGGCCGGGAACCATTCGGCGATGGCTTTCATGCCAGAGGGGATCGCGGCAGCCTCGCTCATCCCCAGCAAACCGCGGAAAAAGGCGAGGCCCATCCAGCCGCCCGCGAAGGCGTGGGCCATGTTGGCGATCGACCATGCGGCGGCGAAGAGCGCGAAGCCGATCTGCAGCCCCACCCGGTCGACGATCCAGCCGCAGACCGGCTGCATGATCGTGTAGGCCAGTTGGAAGGCGCCGACGATGTAGCTGTACTGCTGCGTCGAGATATGCAGCACGTTCGTCAGTTCGGGAGCCAGCGCGCCGAGCGAATTGCGGGCGAGGTAGTTCAGGATCGTGCCGACGCAGATCAGCGCGACGATCCACCAGCGCAAGTTGCGCACGGTTCTCACTGCCTCGCTCCGCTGGCCCGCGTCCGGATTCCGACCGCCTTCATGCTCTGTCTCCCAAGATTCTTATCGTTGATTAGTCGCGGAAAACCGCCATGTCCAGAGAGGTCTTACCATTTTGGGCAGGCCACATCACGACCATGCAGCAAGGTGTTCATCGAGCGCGGATTCGACCGATTTGTCGAGTTTCAGGCCGAGTTTGGAGCGCCGGAACAGCACGTCGTGGCCGGTCCGCGCCCACTCGTGGCGGGCCAGATAATCGACCTCGGCGGCGTAGAGGTCGCCGCCGAAATGGTGGCCGAGTCCCGCCACGTCGCGCGCGTCTCCGAGCAGGGTGGCGACGCGGGTGCCGTAGGCGCGGGCGAAGCGGCGCAGGAGGGCGGCGGGGAGGCCCGGGCGCTGGGCAATCAGGGTCGCGGCGAAGCGTTCGAAGTCCGCTTCGGGCATGTCGCCGCCGGGCAGGATCGCACCGCTGGTCCAGGCGCGGGATTGCGGCGAAAGGAGCGGGGCGAGCTTTTCCATCGCGTGCTCCGCCAGCTTGCGATAAGTGGTGATCTTGCCGCCGAAGATGTTGAGCATCGGCGCGCGGCCGTCCTCCGCATCGAGGTCGAGCACGTAGTCGCGGGTGACCGCCGAGGCGCTGCTGGCGCGGTCGTCGTAGAGCGGGCGAATTCCGGCGTAGCTCCAGACCAGATCGCTCTCGCCGACCGGGCGGGTGAAGTAGCGCGCCACGGTATCGAGCAGGTAGCGCGTCTCGCCTTCCGAGATCGCGGCGGCGCCGGGGGCTTCGTGCCAGGCTTCGTCGGTGGTGCCGACGAGGGTGAATTCGCCCTGGTAGGGGATCGCGAAAACCACACGTTTATCAGGGTTTTGCAGCAAGAATGCGTGGTCGCCTTCGTAAAGGCGCGGGACGACGATGTGGCTGCCCTTGATCAGCCTGACACCGCGGTCGCTGCGGCCATCGGGCACGCGGGTGATCACGTCGGCTACCCATGGACCTGCCGCGTTCACGAGGGCGCGGGCGCGGATCTTGCGCTCTCCGCGCGCGTCGGAAATCGTCGCGGTCCAGAGGCCGTCGGAGCGCTCGGCGGAGACGAGGCAGGTGCGGGTGCAGATGCGGGCGCCGCGAGTTTCAGCGTCCATTGCGTTGAGGACGACGAGGCGGCTGTCCTCTACCCAGCAGTCCGAATAGACGAAGGCTTTTGCGCCGGATTTCAATCCATTACCGCGCGGGTCACGGTCCAGCTTGGCGATCGTGCGGGTGGCGGGGAGGACCTTGCGACCGCCGAGGTGGTCGTAGAGAAACAGCCCCAGCCGCACCAGCCAGGCGGGGCGCGGGCTGTTGACTTGCGGCAGCACGAAGGACAGCGGCCAGATGATGTGCGGGGCCATGGACAGCAGCCGCTCGCGCTCGATCAGGGCCTCGCGGACCAGTCGGAATTCGCCATATTCGAGGTAACGCAGGCCGCCGTGGATCAGCTTGGTGCTGGCCGAGGAGGTGTGCTGCGCAAGGTCCTCCTTCTCCACCAGAAGCACCGAAAGTCCGCGCCCTGCCGCGTCCCGGGCGATGCCCGCACCGTTGATGCCGCCACCGACGACCAGCAGATCGTACGTGCACTCGGCGGCACTCAACGGCACACAAGCGGTATCCAGCGGCACGGAACTGTCCGAAGAAGGCATTCGACATCCTCTTTCACGGGCCATCGCGGCACTCCCGCCGAGCGACGCTCTAACCATCATCCCGTTCGGGCGATTGACGCCGTGCTCTATATGAGTAGTAGATTGGCCTTACCAGAAGAAAAATATCTGTTCGAGTCAACTGACCTCAATGCCGCGTGGAGAGATGTCCAGTGCCAGCCGATTCGTATATCCTCGCCATCGACCAAGGCACGACCTCGACCCGCAGCATCGTCTTCGATGCGCAGGGCCGTCCGCTCGCCACCGCGCAGCGCGAATTCGCCCAGCACTATCCCGAGGACGGCTGGGTCGAACATGATCCGGAGGACATCTGGCGCGACGTCGTCGCCACCGTCGGCGAGGCCATCGCCGAGGCGGGCATCACCGCCGCCGACCTCGCCGCCATCGGCATCACCAACCAGCGCGAGACGGTGGTGGTCTGGGACCGCGCGACCGGAGAGCCGATCCACCGCGCCATCGTCTGGCAGGACCGGCGCACTGCCCGCACGTGCGCGCAGCTGCGCGAGGCCGGGCACGAGGCCATGGTGCGCGCGCGGACCGGCCTGCTGCTCGACCCGTACTTCTCCGGCACCAAGGTCGCCTGGATTCTCGACGCGGTGGAGGGCGCGCGCGGGCGGGCGGAGCGCGGCGACCTGGCCTTCGGGACGATCGACAGCTTCCTGCTCTGGCGCCTGACCGGCGGCGCGGTCCACGCCACCGACGTCACCAACGCGGGCCGCACCCTGCTCTACGACATCCACGCGCAGCGCTGGGACGAGGACCTCTGCGCCCTGCTGCGCGTGCCCATGGCGATGCTGCCTCAGGTGGAGGACAGCAGCCACGTCTTCGGGCAGACGCTGCCCGAACTGTTCGGCGCCCCGGTCACGCTGGCGGGCATCGCCGGAGACCAGCAGGCGGCGCTGGTCGGGCAGGCCTGCTTCGCGCCCGGCACCGTCAAGTCGACCTACGGCACCGGCTGCTTCGTACTGCTCAACACCGGCGAGACGGCGGTGACCTCCGAGCACGGAATGCTGACGACGCCCGCCTACCGCATCGGCGGGCGCATGACATACGCGCTGGAGGGCTCGATCTTCGCGGCGGGCGCGGCGGTGAAATGGCTGCGCGACGGGCTCGGCATCATCACGCACGCCCGCCAGACCGACGACATGGCGACGCGCATCGCCGACAACCACGGCGTCTACATGGTCCCCGCCTTCGTCGGCCTCGGCGCCCCGCACTGGGACCCGGAAGCGCGCGGCACGATCGTCGGCCTGACGTTCGACACCGAACCCGCCCACCTCGCCCGGGCCGCACTGGAGGCGGTCGCCTACCAGACGCTCGATCTGATCGAGGCGATGATCGCCGACAGCGGCACACGCCCATCGGCCATCCGGGTGGACGGCGGCATGGCGGCCAATGCCTGGCTGTGCCAGTTCCTCGCCGACATACTGCGCATCCCGGTGGAACGCCCCGCGCATCTCGAGACGACCGCTTTGGGTGCTGCCTTCCTCGCCGGGCTTGCGGTCGGCGTCTGGCCGGATACGCAGGCCATCGCCGCAGCCCGGAGCGAGAAGACGTGTTACCTGCCGTCCATGCCGGACGACGTCCGCGACCGCCTGCTGGCGGGATGGCGCCGGGCACTGGCGGCTGCGACGGTCAGGCTGGAAGCCGCCTGACTCCTACAGCACCGGAAAAGGGAGGTACCTCAGACGCGCGAGACGGTCTGGTCTATCGCGCCGAATGGCGCACCGCCGTCCGCCGCCAGAGCTTCCATGCGAATCCTGTCGCCATAGGCCATGAACGGCGTGGAGGGCTTGCCGTCGCGGATCATCTCGATGGCCCGCACTTCGGAGATGCAGCTGGAACCGACTTCTGCATAATCCGGGTTGGACACCGTGCCCGAACCGATGATCGTGCCCGCGACCAGATCGCGCGTGCGAGCGGCGTGGGCCACCAGTTCGTGAAAGCCGAAGTCCATGGCGCCGCCGCTCGCCCGGCCGAAGCGCTTGCCGTTCCAGTCGATCTGCAGGTCCATGCAGACACGCCCGTCGCGCCATGCCGCGCCGAGCGCATCGGGCGTGACGGCGAAAGGTGCCATCGAGCAGGCCGGCTTGGCCTGGACCCAGCCGAAACCGGTCTTCATCTCGATCGGCGCGATCGCGCGCAGCGACCAGTCGTTGATCTGGACCACCAGCCGGATGTGGCCGAGCGCCTGCTGCGGCGTCACCCCCATCGGCACCGCATCGACGATGACGCCGAATTCGCCCTCGAAGTCGATGCCGTCGGCTTCGCTGGGGAACGCCGCCGGGTCGGCGGGACCGAGAAAACGGTCGGACATGCCCTGGTACATCAGGGGACGGTCGGTCTCGATAGGCGGCAGGTTGAAGGCGATCTGCATGAGTTCGCCGTGTGTGCCGAACGCCGAACCGTCGAGCCACTGCCACGAACGCGGGAGCGGCGCGCGCAGAAGCGCGGGGTCGAGCGGATCGCCCTCTCCCGCTGCGAGCCGGGCGGCAAGATCGCGCAGCAGCGCTTCCGCATCCGTCCAGTCCTCCATCGCGCCCAGCAGGTTGGGGATTGACGCAGCAAGGCAGCGCGCGCCGTCGTGCGAAACCACGACGAGGCGGCCGTCCGCCGTCCCGTCTGCAAGCGTTGCGAGGCGCATTGCGGGCTCAGTCCTCGATGATGGCGACGGCGCGGGTCCAGCCCGCCGAAGCACCCTTGATCTTGTGCGGGAAGCAGCTGACGGTGAAGCCGTGCGGCGGCAATGCCTCAAGGTTGTGCAGCTTTTCGAGGTGGCAGTAGCCGATGTCGCGCCCGGCCTTGTGGCCCTCCCAGATCAGCGAGGTGTCGCCGGTCTCCTGCACTTTCTTCGCGGTATGCGCGAAAGGCGCGTCCCATGACCAGGCGTCGGTGCCGGTGACGCGCACACCCCGCTCGGTCAGGTACATCGTCGCCTCGTAGCCCATGCCGCAGCCGACGTTCACGAAGTCCGGCCGCCCGAGCGCCTTGCCCGCCGCCGTGTTGACGAGAACGATGTCGAGCGGCTGCAGGTCATGGCCGATCCGCGCGAGTTCCGCCTCGACTTCGGCGGCGGTGACCACATGGCCGTCCGGCAGGTGGCGGAAGTCCAGCTTCACCCCGCGCTGGAAGCACCATTCCAGCGGCACTTCGTCGATGGTGATCGAGCGTTCGGGCTCGCCGTCCCTGCCGTTCATGGTCGGGTGGAAATGGTAGGGCGCGTCGAGATGCGTGCCGCTGTGCGTCGTCAGCTTCACCCATTCGGAGGCCGCGAAACCGGCGCCGTCAGGGGTGTCGTCGGCCGTAACGCCGGGGAAGAACATGTCCAGTTCGCCCGCCGTGTCCATGTGGTTCTGGTAGGTGATCTCGGGCTTGAGGAACGGCGGGTCGCTGACCACGTCGTTGCACAGCGTGATCGAGAGGTCGATGAACTGCCTGTTGGCACTACGGGGGCTCATGCGGTTGCTCCTCCAAGCGTTTCGGCGAACCAGTCGGAGATCAGGTCGCGGCCATATGCCATGTTGTCGGCGCCGACGTGCTCGACCCCGCCTTCGCGCGGGGTGAAGATCACTTTCTCGCGCCGGGGCGAGTTGACGAGCTGGTCATAAAGGTCGTCGGCGTAGGCGACGCTGATCTGGCGGTCCTGCGCACCATGGGTAACCAGGAACGGAACCCTGATGCCGTCCATATGGCCGTTGAGGTTCATCGCCCCGGATTTGGCGAGGAAGTCTTCCTGACCCTCGGCCCCGAAGGCCCAGTGGACGTGCGCCCAGTAGTGCGGCACCGGGTTCTCGCCCTCGCGCGACATGCGCTTGTCCTGCACCTCGCGCCAGTTATGGTTGGCGCCCCAGACCGCGCCGCTGGCGAAGCGCGGCTCGTAGGCGACGGCGCGCGGCGCGAAGTGACCGCCGAGCGAGATGCCGGTCATGCCGATGGCCTCGGGATCGACTTCGGGCTGCTGCTCCAGCCAGTCCACCGCCTTGCTCGCCCAGCTTTCGGAATGCGGGTCGACCGGCAGGCTCTGCAAGCGCAGCGCCTCGCCGGAGCCGGGCTGGTCGACGCAAAGGGTGGAGATGCCGCGCCGCGCCAGTTCTTCAGGGAGCCGGGTCCAGTAGAGCAGCTCCTTGCAGCTATCGAGGCCGTTGCAGAACACCACCACGGGCTTGCGGCCCGATCCGGGAGCGCGGGTGAACAACGCGGGCATGGTGCCCTGTTCCAGCGGTATTTCGACGCGCTCGCGGTTCAGCTTGCCCAGCGCGGTCGAGCGGTCGAACGCCTCGCGCGCCTTCGCGTAAGTCGCCTCGCGTCCCGGTGCGCCGTGGCCCTGCATGCGCTCCGCCGTGATCAGGTAGAGCGAGGCGCGTTCCAGCTTGCTGGAGGCAGAGAAGGCGCGGCCCTTCGCCTCGTCCTCGGCGGCGAGATCGAGCAGCTTGTCGCCCATCGCCGCCCATGCCTTCATGAACTGCGGCGTGCCCGCGTCCGCGCCGCTGTCGGCCGCGTCACGGATCGGCTTGCACATGTCGATGATCTCGCCGAGCTGCGCGCCCGATTCCATCGCGATCGCGACCGAGAGGTTCCAGATGTAGTTCGGGAAGTATTCGAAGAGGGCCACCTGTCACACCTCCGCCGGCTGGAACAGCTTCGCGTCGGGCCTGGGGTGCGGCATCGTCTGGGGACCGCCGACGCCGATGCTCCACTGGTCCATGACCAGCGGCGCGGGCACGTGGACCTTGTGGACGTGGTTCTCGAAGTCCACGTCCTCCAGTTCGGAAGTATACTCGACCGCGAAGCCGCCCGGCGTCACGAAGTAGCTGAAGGTGTTGTTGCCCGCCGTGTGGCGGCCCGGCCCCCAGCGAATGTCGGTGCCGTGCTGCTTGAGGCGGTGGGCACCGCGGAACATGTCGTCCACCGTCAGCATGTCGTAGGCGACGTGGTTGAGGCACGGCGGTCCGGGCAGGATGGCGACGCGGTGGTGCGCCTCGTTGCAGCGCAGGAAGCACATGAAGTCGCCCAGCCAGTCGCTCACCTTGAAGCCCAGCACCTCGGTGAAGAAGCGCACCAGCCCCTGATGGTCGGGCGAGTGGACGACGATGTGGCTGATCTTCACCGGCATGCCTTCCCAGCGCTCCATCGCCCGCTTGGCAGAGCGCGCGACTTCGGCGGAAATCTCGAAGGGCAGGCCGTCGGGCGAGAAGAAGCGGAAGCCGTAGCCGCCGCCTGGCGCATCGAGATCGCGCGGGGTATGGACGACCCGGCAGCCCGCCTGGGCGACCTTGTCGTGCAGGGTATCGACATCCTCGCGGGTGTCGGCGGCGAAGGCGATCACCTCGACGTGGTTGGCGTCCGACTTGTGCAACCGCACGACGTGATGCTCGTCATGGCCGTGGGTCTTGAACCACGCCATCTGGTCATCACCGGCCACTTCGACGAGGCCCCAGTCGTTGGTGTAGAAAGCGCGTTCGGCGTCGAAATCCTCGACGCCATATCCGACATAACGGATCTCGGTCACTCGGGTCATGGGTCTGTCCTTGCCTGATCAGATAGCTTGCGAGACGACCGCGAACATCTCTGCGGTGGCCTTGTGGTTGTCGACTTGCGGGCCTTTGCCGATCTGGCCGTGGCAGATCTCCAGCGACTTCTCGACGATGTAGCGGCAGCGTTCGTAGCGGCGCTCGCGGTAGGCGGCGAAGGCGGCTTCCGGCGCGTCGCTGCGGCCCAGTTCTTCGGCGAGCACGAGCGCATCCTCGATCGCCATCCCGGCGCCCTGCCCCAGATGCGGCGTCGTCGCGTGGACCGCGTCGCCGAGCAGGACCACGCGGCCCTTGTGCCAGGGACCTTGGACCATCAACCCCTCCAGCGGGCGATAGACCACGCCCGCATCGTCGGTGATCTGCTCAGCCAGCGCCCGGATCTGCGGTGCGGCATTCGCCAGCTTGCCGCGCATCGCGGCGGCAAGACCCTCCCGCGGATAGTGCGGATTGCCCGGTTCGGGGCTGGTCGCGAAGAGGTACATCGCCTCGGCACTCATCGGCACCAGGCCGACACCCACGGGGCCGTTGTAGACATGCAGCGCATCAAGATCGGCGGGACGCGGGAAGTTGTAGCGCCACACCCCCTGCCCGGTGAATTCCGGGGCGGCGGCGCCCGGCAGGATCGCCTCGCGCGTCTGCGAATAGACCCCATCGGCACCCACCACGATGTCGAAGCGTTCCGCGCTGCCGTCCGAGAAGCTGACGGCCACACCCCCGCTATCATCGGCGCCGTCATCCTCAAGCACAGTCGCGGTAACGCCCAGCCGGATCGCCGCGCCAAGCGCCTTCGCGCTGTCGCCGAGCACCTTCTGCAGCGCGCGGCGGCCGATGCCGACATTGGCGGGCTTGCCCGGCACGAGGCTCGGCGCCGGAACCCGCGCGACGCGCTCGCCGGAGGGCACGTAGATCTCCACTGCATCGAAGCCGCAGGCCGCGTCGAGGAATGCGTCGAGCACGCCGAGCTGGTCCATCGCCCGCACCACGTTGGCCTGCTGGATGATGCCTACCCCGTAGACCGACCACTCCGGGTCACGCTCGATCACCGTCAGCCGGTGGCCCGCGCGGCCGAGCGCGATCGCGGCGGACAGGCCGCCGATGCCGCCCCCGATGATCAGGACGTTCAGGTCATGCATGGCGGGCGCCCGCCCTCGTTGCAGTACCATGGGCAGTATCATCGATTGGCCGCATGTTTCTCTCCCGGGCTCATGGTCCGAACCGGCGCGGCTTTGCGCCCCGCGTTTGCAAATTAGAACGATATTTCTAATTATCGATTCCGGAGACGTCAAGAGATTGACAGCGCCCCGATCCGAGTCCAAATACGAATTTCTATTCTAATATGGACGGCCGCAACGCCGCGTATCCGGGAGAAGCGACGGGCCGCACGGGCCGGAAGCGCTTTCGTATGCCGCTGCGAAACGGCCCATTCGAAAGGGGCCACAATGTCCAAGATTGAGCGGGGCGTGAGCCTCTACAGTTTCCAGGAGGAGATGTTCCTGGGCCGGATGAGCGTGGAGGACGTCGTCGCCTTCGCCGCGTCGATCGGCGCACCGGGCATCGAGATCCTGCCCGAGCAGAACATGCCGACGTTCCCGAACATCACCGATGCGCAACTGGGCGAGTGGCAGGACATGCTGGCCCGTCACGGCGCGCATTTCACCTGCTACGACATGTTCCTCGACACCAAGCTGCGCAAGGGCGAGGTCCTGTCCGACGAGGAACAGGTCGAGAGCATCCGGCGCGACCTCGTGCTCTGCAACCGCCTCGGCATCCGCAACATGCGCGTGCTGATCTTCGTGCGTCCCGACATCCTCGAGAAGTGCGTGCCTTATGCCGAACAGCTAGACGTCCACATGGGCGTCGAGGTCCATGCGCCCTGGCATCTGGAACATGCGTGGATCCTGCGCACGATCGACGTCGCCGACCGCCTCGGCACGCAGCACCTCGGCATCCTGCCCGACATGGGCGTGTTCATGAAGCACTACCCACCCGAATTCCGCGCCCGGTTCGAGCGGCAGGGCGCCCGCCCCGAAATCGCGCAGTTCATCGTCGACCAGCACGAACAGAAGATCATGTGCGAATACACGATCTACGAAGTCGCGGTGAAGATGGGCGGCAACAAGGCCGAGATCGCCATGGCCGAGACGCTGCGCCATGCACCTTACGCGAACCCCAGGCGGATCAAGGACTACGCCCCCTATTTCCGCCATATCCAGGCCAAGTTCTACGGCATGACGCAGGACTGCACCGACCCGACGATCGCCTACGACGAAGTGATCCCCGAACTGGTGAAGTGCGGCTGGGAAGGCACGCTTTCCAGCGAATACGAAGGCAACCGCTGGATCCAGGACGTCGAGGAGGTGGACAGCCGCGAGCAGGTGCGCCGCCAGCACGTCATGTTCGAAAACCTCATCGCCAAGGCGGAAAGCCGGCTGGAGATCGCCTGATGTTCGACAAGTACCTGATCGACGCCGCCAGCCTGCGCAACACCGGCCCGGCGGACGCCCCCACGGGCTTCGCCTTCGAGGCCAAGCTCGGCTACTACCGCGGCCTCGGCCTTTCGATGATCGAGAAGCTGGACGTGTCCATCGACGGCGAGCCCCTTGCCCGCGAAGCCGTGCGTTTCGATGAAGGCGGCGGCCGCACGGGGGGCACCCTGACGCTGGACGAGATGGAACTGGCCTACGACCGCCGCTGGCCCTTCGGCACACCCGCGACGATTCTCGTCGACCATCCCGGCGGCTTCCCGGCGGGCGAGCACGAACTCACGCTGCTCCAGCAGTTGCGGGTGTCCTACCTGCCGTTCCCCTCGATCAACACCGACCGCAAGACGGTATCGATCTGACGTTGAAAGGGGCGGCTCAGCCGCCCCTTTCCATTCAAGCGTCGTGCTCCGGGAACAGTCTTGCGGGCAAACGCAGGGCCAGCAGCAGGCACGCCGCCAGCAACACCTCGATGACCGCGATGGCGGGCCACACCGCGCCCACCTCTCCGCGCGGCGCTCCGGCGAAGAAGGCCGTGCCGACCACCGCGATGCCCAGCGCCATGCCGAGTTCCTGCACGGTCTTGATCAGCCCGCTTGCCGCCCCGGCATGGCGCGTATCGACCCGTGCCAGCATCACCGGGGTCAAAGGCCCGGTGGTCATGCCCATGCCGGTGCCCGCCAGCGCCAGACAGGGCAGCGCCCATGCCCAAGGGCTGGCCAAAGCACTGGCCCAAGCACTGGCACAGCCGATCCACCCCAGCGAGCCACCCGCGAACAGCGCCATGAGCCCGGCCCCCAGCACCAGCACGCCTTTGCCCCGGCTCATCAGCAGCTTGCGGCCAAGGAACGCGATGCCCAGCATCACGCCCACGCTGAAGGGAATGTGCAACAGCCCGGTCTGCAAGGGCGAATAGCCCAGCAGCTTCTGCGCTCCGAACGCGAAGACGAACAGGAACCCGCCGGTCGCCGCACCGAACAGCAGCGCGATCGCGAGGCCCAGCGCGAACTGCGGCTCGGCGAAAAGCTCCGGCGCGAACAGGGCCGCGGTGCCTCTGGCGGCCCGCGCGCGGGTGCGGCGCCAGACCAGCGCCAGCAGCACGGGCGCGGCGGCCAGCAGCGCGAAGTGCCACACCTGCCAGCCGAAGTCCGCGCCCCGCACCAGCGGAACCAGCAGCGCCGCCATCGCGCCCGCGAACAGCAGCGTCCCGGCAAGATCGACGCCTCGCGCGTTCGACGATCGCGCATCCGGCAGCAGCCTCCAGCCGACCACCATCGCGCAGAGGCCGACCGGCGCGTTGATCAGGAACACGCTGCGCCAGCCCAGCCCGAACAGGTCGGCATGGATCAGCAGCCCGCCCAGAATCGGCCCGCAAATCGCCGAGAGCCCGCCGATCACGCCCACCCATGCCAGCTTGGCGACGCGCTCCAGCGGCTCGAACAGCACTTGCACCAATGCCATGACCTGCGGCGCCATCATCGCGCCCGCCGATCCTTGCAGCACGCGCGCGGCGATGAGCTGGTCGGGGCTTCCCGAAAGGCCGCAGAAAATCGAAGCCAGCGTGAAGCCGCCGACCCCGCCGACGAACAGCCGCCGGTAACCCCACGAATCGCCCAGCCGTCCGCCCAGCATCAGCAGCAGCGCGAAGGCGAGCGAATAGCCCGCCGCCACCCACTGCGCCTGCGCGGCCATCGCGCCGAAATCGCGCTCGATCACCGGCAGCGCGGTGTTGACGATCGTGACGTCGACGATCTCCAGCACCAGCGCCACCATCAGCGTCAGGTAAGCGAGCGACTTCTGCCGCTCGCTGAGGCCCGAACCATGCTTCACCGCTGGCGGCGGCGGCACATCGGGCGTCAAATCGCCCCTTCCCGAAGCATCTTCACCGCCGCATCGCAGGCCCGTGCGGTCAGCGCCATATACGTCAGCGAAGGGTTCTGGCAGGCCGACGAGCTCATCTGCGCGCCGTCGGTGACGAACAGGTTCGGCACGTCATGCGCCTGGCTCCAGCGGTTGAGCACCGAAGTCCGGGGATCCCAGCCCATCCGCGCGCCGCCCATCTCGTGGATCGAGGTACCGCCGTGGCCCGGCCGGTCGAAGCCCATGACGACGTGGCCGCCCGCCGCCGTCAGCATCGCCGCCGCCTCGGTCTTCGCGTCGGACAGCGCGGCGAGTTCCTCCCTGCCGTGCTCGAAGGCGATCTCCAGCTGGCGCACGCCGCGCGGGTCGGTGCGGTTGCTCAAGGTCAGGCGGTTGCTGGCGCGCGGCATCGAATCGGCGAAGACCACCAGCACCATCGTCCAGGGACCGATATCGTGCAGCTCGTCCTTGTAGGCACTTCCGATGCCCGCCATGCGCTTGCCGCGCGTCCACGTGCCCTGCAGCGCGCCGCCCTGAAACGAATAGCCGCGCGTGAAGCCCTTGCCGTCCATCGTCTCCAGATTGCGGAAACGCGGGATGACGATGCCGGTCGGACGGTTGCCGAACGTGGTGCGCCCCTCGAACCCGGGCATCACCGCCATGCCCGCCATCGTGTTGGCGTGGTCCATGATATGCGTCCCCAGCACGCCGCTGGAATTGGCGAGGCCACGAGGCATCGCCTCGCTCGCCGAATTGAGCATCAGGTGGACCGAGTTGAACGCGCCCGCATTGAGGAACACGATCCGCGAGTGCGCCTGCCGCCCCTCGCCCGTCTTCGTGTCGATCCAGTGGACGCCGGTGACTCGCTTCGTCGCCGGATCGTAGTCCAGCTTGTGCACCTGCGCGTCGGTCACCACCGTCAACCGCCCGGTCTTTTGCGCCGCCGGCAACGTCGCCGACTGGGTCGAGAAGTAAGCGCCGTAGGAGCAGCCGCGCGCGCAGATGCTGCGATACTGGCAATGCCCGCGGCCCTGTTCGGGGCGCGCTTCGGTGAGGTTGGCGGTGCGCCCGATCGTCATGACGCGGTCGGGGTATTTCGCAAGGATGCGCTCGCGGGTCGCCTGCTCGACGCAGTTGAGTTCCATCGGCGGCAGGAAGCGCCCGTCGGGCAACTGCGCCAGCCCCTCCGCCGCGCCCGACACGCCGACGAACTCCTCGACCCGGTCGTACCACGGCGCGAGTTCGGCGTAGCGGATCGGCCAGTCGGTGCCGAAGCCGTCGCGCTTGTTGGCGCCGAAATCGTAGTCCGACCAGCGATAGCACTGGCGCCCCCAGGTCAGCGAGCGACCGCCCAGCTGGTACGAGCGGAACCAGTCGAAATCCTTGCCCGGCGCCTTCTGGTAAGGCTCCTGCGCATCGTTGACGAAGTGGCCTTGCGTAAATTCGTTGAAGTGCCGGTTGAGCATCTGCACCGGGTATTCGCGCGCATAGAGCGCTGCGTCGCCCTGCCCGCGAAACTCCATGTCCCACGGAGACTTTGTCTCTGTCTCGTAGTCGACCTGATGCTCGATCTTGCGGCCACGCTCGATCATCAGGACGGTAAGGCCCGCCTCGGTCAGTTCCTTGGCCGCCCAGCCGCCGGTGATGCCAGAGCCGACGACGATCGCGTCGAATTGCGTGTTGTTGCCCGTCATCAACCGAAATCCACTGCCGTCCAGTCACTGGAGAATGCCCGCATGCCGGGCGTGATCGGAATGTCCCACTCCCACTTGCCGGGAACGAGATCGTAGCGCAGCTCCTGCGATCCGCCCGCCTCGCTGGTGTAGTAGCCGGTCAGGATCAGCCCCTTGATCGCGGTCCACGGCGAGAAGACGGCGGCTTGTGCGAACGCCTCCGCATCCAGCGCGGAGAGAAGCTCGGCCCTGCGTTCGCGCGGCTGGCGCAGGAAGTCGCCGCCCGCAGCCCGGTCCAGCGCCTGCTCCAGCCATGCCAGATGACGCAGCGATCCGTCCCGGCGGCGGAACGGCACGAGCGCCGCCGTCACCATCTCGGCAGCCATCGGCGCCCGCGTCCCGCTCAACCCATGGGCGAGGGCAAGAACCACGAAGTCGCCCACGCCGACATCGCGGGCGCCGGGCGTATCGGTGCGCGGGATGACGAGGTCGGACACCTCGGCCATCAGGCTGCGCTGACGGTCGCTCGGCGCGTCCTCGGCGGCAAGATCGGTGAGCTTCACCGCTGCCGCCGGAATGCCCAGCGCCAGCGCGAACAGCGCCACACCGCCCGCGAAATCGCGGCGCGTCCACCCGCTCATGCGCATCGCTCCCGCAAGGCCGCACCGCTGTATGTCATGTCCATTCGTAAACGCCGCCTCATCCGCACCATCGCCCATTTTTATAATTATCATTCTAATTTTTGAATGGCACGTTCGTCAAGCCCATCGATGGCAAAACAAGTGCATTGACCGGGCGCCCATGGCCGGATACCAAACGAGAATACGAATTCTAATATGCGCCGATCCAGAGCGCAGTTGGGAGTAGCATGAACCCGGTATCCCGATTCTTCGGCAGGCTGACGATGCGACCCCAGGGCGTGACCCTGGTGTCGGCGGCGTTCCTGCCCATCTTCGCCATCGTCTCGATGTTCCCGATCGTCGCCTCGATGATCCAGCACTTCGCCACCGACCCCGACGCGGCCGCGAAAGTGCCGCTCATGGTCACGGCTCCGGGCCTGACCGTAGCCGTACTCGCGCCGTTCGCGGGGTTCTTCGTCGACAAGTTCGGACGGCGACGGCTGCTGCTGGGCTGTACGTTCTTCTACGGGTTGTTCGGCACCGCGCCGTTCTTCCTCGACGACCTCGACCAGATCTTTGCCACGCGCCTGATGCTGGGCGTGTGCGAGGCGGGCATCCTCACCATCGTCAACACCCTGATCGCGGACTACTGGGAGGATACCGGGCGCCGCGACTGGTTGTTCGTGCAAGGCGTGGTCGGGCCGTTCCTTGCCTCGGGGGTGATCCTGCTGTCGGGCACGGTGGCCTCGCTGCGCTGGAACGGCGGCTTCCTGGTCTATCTGGTGGCCTTCCCGATCTTCTTCGCGATGCTCGCCTTCATGTTCGAGCCGAAGCGGGCGCAGGCCCCCAGGGTACAGGCCGAAACACCGACGGCGGCGGGCAAGGCGGCCTTCCCGATCGCGGCGGCAGCGACGGTGGCGCTCGTCACGCTGTTCTCCTCGGCGCTTTATTACGTCTTCATCGTCAATGGCAGCATCGCCTTCGGAGAAGTCGGCGTCCGTGACCCCGGCGCGGTCGGCCGGATGAGCTTCCTGCCCAGCCTCTTCGTGATCCCCGGGGCACTGCTGTTCCGCATTCTCTCGGGACGTGCGAACGCGGTGCAGTTGGCCACTTTCTTCGGCATCATCGGCACCGGGCTTGCCGTGATCGGCCTTGCCCGCACGCCGGGCGAGATGGTCGTGGGCCTGTGCATCCAGCAGACCGCCGCAGGCATGGCCGTGCCTATGCTGGTGGCGTGGGCGCAGACCAAGTTCCCCTTCGAGCATCGCGGCCGCGGCATGGGCATCTGGACCGGCGCGTTCTTCTTCGGCCAGTTCAGCTCGCCGTGGCTGGTCCACCAGATGAACCTCGCGACCGGGACGATGCAGGGCGCCTTCGTCGCGAGCGGATGCGCGGCGCTGGTCGGCATGGCGGTGGCGGTCGTCGCCGCCGTGCGCGCCAGCCCGGCGGTGCCGCGCACGGCCTGAACCTCTCGTCATTGCGAGCGGAGCGAAGCAATCCAGACGGCACAGTGCCGCCCTGGATTGCTTCGCTCCGCTCGCAATGACGGCGGTGTGGGAAAGCGACAAAAAGGGGCCGGCAGGACAATGCGTCCTGCCGGCCCCTTTCTTTTAACCTCGACCCTCAGACGAATGCGGCGAGCGTGACCTCGACCGGCAGCCCCGCATCCTCGCAATGCCGCGCGGCGCGAAGGGTCAGGCGATCGGCTACGGGCATCCAGCCCTCCTCGCCCCAGATGCGCAGTGCCCTGGTCTCCAGCGGCACCGTGACCCGCCGCGTCTCTCCGGGCGCGAGAATGACGCGCGCGAAGCCGACCAGCGCGCATTCCGGCTCGTCGCGATAGACCTGCACGATCTCGCAGGTCTCGCGCGCGCCGGGATTGGTCAGCGCCACCGAAACCGCGCCGTCCTCGGCACGCGCATCGCTCCAGAGCACTTGCGCATAGCCAAGGCCGCTGCCGAACGGATGGCGCGCGGCCCGCCCCTGCGCGACCAGCCCGCGATAGCCGAAGCGCGTGCCCTCGGCGTAAGTCAGCGTGCCGTCCGCCGCAGGGGCGAGGTCGAAGGCGGGATAGTCCGCTTCGTCGGCCGCAATCGTCACCGGAAGACGTCCGCGCGGCTCGCGGCGGCCGCAGAGCACGTCCGCGAGCGCCTGCGCAAAGCCCTGCCCCGGATACCAGACCGAGAGCACGGCGGCAGCGCCATCCTCCCAGCTGCAGTCGAAGGCATGGCCGACGTTGACGATCACCGCCGTACGCGGATTGACGGCGCAGACTTGCGCGATCAGGCGCTCCTGCATCTCGGGCAGGCGGGTGTCGCCGCGGTCCTTGCTCTCGACGCTGGAATCCGATGTCTCGCCCACCATCAGCAGCACCGCATCGGCTCCCCGCGCGGCCTCGACGGCGCGGGCGAGCATGGCCTCGGCGCTGTCAGGGTTGCGCACCCCGTACCAAAGACCCTGTACGCGACCGCCCAGCCACTCGAATTCGGCTGTGACGGTGACCTCCTGCCCCTCGGCCAGTTCGATCGCGGCCATGTCGGCGTCGCCGCGCTTGAGGACGCCCATGATCTCGGAAGCCGGGACTTCGCCGCCCGCCGTCAGCACTTCCCGCCCATCGACAAGGATGCGCGCCGCGCCGGTGGAGCCGAGGTAGAAGCTGTAGAGCCCCGCGCTTTCCGCCGTGAACCGGCCGGAAGCGCGCAGCGATCCGGGCCGGGTGAATTCCGCCTGCTCATGCACGCCGACGAACCACACCAGCGAATTGGTATCGCGCGTCTCGCGCGAGAGTACCTCTCCGGTGCAGCCGGGCTGCGCGAAGTATTCGAGCGTCATGCCGCGGGTGCAGCCGTCGCCGATGTCGAGCGCCGGAACCACCGGCATCCCCGGCAGGCGCGGCTGCGGATCGACGCCGGGTTCGAACACCAGCTCGCAGCTGTCGCCATAGGTCTCGCGCAGCGTTTCCAGCGGCGTCGGCGCATCGGGCGAGATCGAAATCTTCGCGAAGGTCCCACCCTGGAAGCACGGCGCGTAGGCATTGGGCCCGATCACCGCCAGCCGCTTCACCGTCCCCGGTTCGAGCGGCAGCATCGCGCCTTCGTTGCGCAGCAGGGTGAAGCCCGCTGCAGCGGCCTCGACCAGCAGCGCCTCGGCCTGATCCATCGGCGCAGGCGCGGCCTTGGGCGCATCGAGGCGGCGGGCGACGGCGGTGACACGGGCAGCGGCATCATCGACCCGGCTGCGCAGGACCGAGCCCGCCGCGACGGCCGCCTCCACTTTGGGTCCGAGGAACCGCGCCGGCCCCGGCATCTCCAGATCGAGCCCGGCGTTGATCGAGCCCTCGGTCGAATGGGTGCCGAACCAGTCGCTCATGATGAGACCGCCGAAAGCCCACTCGCCCTTGACGATTCCGGTCAGCACTTCGGCCTGCTCCGCGCACCACGAACCGTTGACGCGGTTGTAGGCCGCCAGCAGGCCGACGCAGCCCGCATCGACCGCATATTCGAACGGCAGCAGGTAGACTTCCCGCAAAGTGCGGTCATCGACGCGCACGTCGACTTCGTCACGCGCGGTCTCGCTGTCGTTGCAGACGAGGTGCTTGGCGACCGAGCCGGTGCCGGTCGACTGCAGGCCCACGGCCCACTCGGCGCCGAGAACACCTGCCAGCACCGGGTCCTCGGAGAAATACTCAAAGGCACGGCCCGCCAGCGGGCTGCGCGCAAGGTTGAGATTGGGCGCCAGCACCGCATCGACGCCGCGCGCGACCGCCTCGTGCCCGACGAGTTCGCCAACGCGGCGGCACAGGTCGCGGTCCCACGTCGCGCCCAGCAAAGTCGAGCACGGGCTGAGCAGCGCGATGTCGCGTTCGTCCACCCGGCCGCTGGCAATGCCGAGCGGGCCATCGGACATGGTGAAGGCCGGAATGTCCGCCTCGGGCAATGCGACCGAGGACCACATCGCCCCGCCCGCCGTGAGTGCGCTCGCCTGCGTGAGCGTAATGTCCGTCATGCCAACCCCCCGGCCGAAACCTCGGTCGAAACCTCGAATGCGAAACCCATGATCTGCTGTGCCTGCGCCCGCACGGCGCGGGCGATGCCATCGTCGGCCAGTGCGCCGTCAGGACCGAACGGCCGCTGCTCCACCGAATTGACCGCGATGCCGACCGGCGTGGGCCAGCCGCGCATCGCGTGGACGACGTCGCGCAGCGCGGAAAGCGTCGTCCCGCAAGCCTGCCAGCCCGCCGCCGTCACCACGAGGCCGACCGGCAGCCCCTCGAAATAGACCCGCGCATCGCCGCGCAAGTCCTCGAGGAGATCGACCGCGTTCTTCACCAGCCCGGAATAGCCGCCGTGATAGCCGGGGCTGCCGATGACGATCGCGTCGCAGCCGCGCACCGCCTCGACCAGAGCCTGTTCCTCGGCGGTGCGCGCGGGGTTCTCCGGGTTGAAGTGCGGTAGCCGCGCAAGCGAGGGGCCGTCGAACATCGTGGTTTCAGCGCCCATCGCCGCGCACTCGGCAAGGACGGCCCGCACGATCCGCTCGCTGGAAGAGGCCTGGCGGAAAGTCCCGCCAAGGCCGACCACCCGCTTGCGGCGGGGCGATGAAGTTGCGGTCACTTTGCGCTCTCCTGATAAGGCGGCGCCCTTCTCGCGGGCGCCCTGTCGTCGTCGTCGGCTCGGCTCAGCCCTTGAGCGCGGGCATCACCTTCTCGGAAAGCAGGTGCAGCGTCTGGTTGCCCAGCTGCAGGCGCTCGTCGGTCAGCGGGCCGGTCGTCGTGCCGCACAGGATGTTGCCGATGCCCAGCTCCTGATAGGGCTTCAGGTGCTCGATCACCGTCTCGGGCGAGCCGTAGAGGCACCAGGTGCCGATCCAGTCGTCGGTCAGCGCATCAGGCGTGCGGTCGGTCTTCTTGTTGGCGTCGTCGCTCTCGGCGCGGGCGTTGAATTCGGCCTCACGCTCGACCGCGTCCTGATAGCTGCGCAGGATGACTTCGAGTTCCTCGCGCGCCTGCTCGTCGGTCTCGGCGACGTGGACGACCTGATAGGTGTGCGTCGTCCAGTCGAGCGCGGAGGCGACCACCTCGTCGCTGTGGCCGGCTTCGAGCAGGAACCCCTTGTAGATGTCGAACCACTTCTTGACGTGGACGAAAGGCTCGGTGCCGCCGATCTTGGGTGGCGTAAAGGCGGGGATGAAGGCGGGCCAGCCGTTCTCGGCAGCGCGGCGCGAACTGGCCTCCTTCATCGCCACCGGCATCAGGCGGGCATGGCGGGGCGTATAGGGCGCCGGCGTGATGCGCTGGAGGACGCGGCCGTTGTACGGGCCGTTCTCGATCACCACGGCGGGATCGTCCATCCGCTTGGCCCAGAGCTGCTCGGCGATGGCGAGATTGTTCTCGGCAAGGGCACCCGCGTCCCTGTAGTCCACCGCGAACCCGATCATCTCCTCGGGCGTGGTGCCCGAGCCGACGCCGACGAGCAGCTTGCCGTCGGTCAGCTGGTCGAGGACGTTGATCCGCTCGGCGAAACGCACGGGGTGATGCAGCGGCACCGACACCACCGAGAAACCGAAATGCATGTGCGGCATCTGCCCGGCAAGGTAGCCTGCGAAGATGAAGCTGTCGCTGGCCACCGGCATGTAACCGTTGAAGTGATGGTCCGGCAGGAAGATCGCATCGTAGTCCAGCGAGGCCGCGAGACGCGCGTGCGCCTCCAGGTCCTTCATCAGCTTGCGATCCTGCTCGGGGCCGAGCGAACGGGCGTTCAGGAAGACGGAAAAGCGCATGTACCCTCCCAAGGGAATCATCGCGACATGGATATGTCGCTAAATTAGAATTGACGTTCTTATTTCGATAAGGTGTTTATTGCTGTCATGTCAACACGTCCAAAGCCTCGTGCTTCCGAAAAAACGCTGGCGGTCGATACCGTCAGCCGAACCCCGCAACAGGGGCGCAGCAAGGCCTCGTTCGAGCGCATGCTCGTCGCCGCCGAAAAGCTGATGCTCGAGCGGGGGAGCGAGGAGTTCACCCTCCAGGACGTCAGCCAGACGGGCGCCGTCTCGATCGGGTCGATCTACCTGCGCTTCAAGAGCAAGGAGAACCTGGTCCGCGCGGTGATCGCCAACCACCTCGAACGCATGGCGGCGGACGAGGACGCGATGATGGTGGCGGTCAAGGCGAAGGCGACCTCGCTCGACACGTTCATGCCGCGCTACGTGCAGGCGTTCGCCGGAGTGCTGCGCGACCATGCGCCGCTGCTGCGCCTGAGCATGCAGCGCGCCTCGTTCGACCCGCTGGTGTCCGAACCTGGCAAGCAGAGCGCCAACCGCGCCGCCGCGATGGGCATCGCGGCGATGCTCGAATACCGCGAAGCGTTCGGCGGCGACGACCACGAACTGAAGGCCAATGCCGCCTACCAGATCATCTTCGCAACGCTCGCCCGCCAGCTGAGCCTGGGCTCGACAGCCGAGTCCGCCTATGCCCACGACTGGGAGCAGCTCAACACAGAGCTGGGCCGGATGTGCCTCGCCTACCTCAAGGCGGATGCCTGACGCGGGCTTTCGCCTTTCCGGCAGTCTGACACGATGAAGGGGCCGCAAGGAGGAGACGGTGCGGCCCCGCGACGAACGCGTCCCGGCGTCAGAAGCTGACGCTTGCCCTCACGCCGTATGTGCGCGGGGGCTGGAACTGGTAGTTGTTGGTGTGCGAGACGAAGTTCTGCTGAGCGTAGGCCAGCACGTTCTTGTCGAAGATGTTGCGCACGAAAGCGATCACCTTCCAGCCGCCATGGTCGGGCTCGTACCCGATCGAGGCATTGGCGACGACGAAGCTGGCGGTCGAGATATCGTCGAGGTTGAAGGCGGAGAAATAGTACTTCGACGAATACTTGGCATCGGCATGCGCGGTGATCTTGCCCGCGCCCACCGCGATGTCCTGGTCGAACGATCCGGTAACGGTGAACGAGGGCGCGTTGGGCAGGCGGTTGCCGCTGATGTCCTGCGGGTTGCCGTCACCGTCGTTGACGACGATGCCGTTCCCGAACCTGGTGTGCAGGTAGGCGGCGTTGAGGCCGATGCGCGTGGCCTTGCCCAGCAGTGCCTTCACTTCGGCCTCGGCCCCGAAGATCTTGGCCGAACCCACGTTGAAGATGCCGCTGCCCTGCAGCACGTCGGAAGTCTGCGATGCCTGATAGCCGCGGTAGTTCGAGTAGAACACGTCGCCGTTGATCTGCAGCGTATTGCCCAGCAGCGAGTTCTTGGTGCCGATCTCGAAGGCGTCGAGCTGTTCGGAATCGTAAGGCACCGCAGCCGAGCTGCCGTTGGAGTTGAAGCCCCCCGACTTGTAGCCGCGATCGTACTTCGCATAGATCAGCGTGTCGGGCTTCGGGCGGAAGTTCAGGCCCGCATGCCAGGTCGGCTGACTGTCGCTCAGGTTTCCGTCTCCGGGCGTGGTCAGGCGCAGCGCCGGTGCGAAGGGGCTGGCCAGCGCAGGCAGGAACAGCAGAGCCTGCCCGCTGCGGGTCTTTTTGTCCCAGGTGTAGCGGCCGCCGAGGCTGATCTCGAGCCGGTCGGTCAGGTCGTAATCGACTTGCGCGAAGACCGCCTGCGAACGGGTGCGGATCTTGTAGTCGAACTTGATGCCGTACTGGTCGGGCTGGCCCAGCACCTCGAGCGGGCCGCCATCCGCAAACAGGCCGGTCATGTCGAGGTTGTAGAGGCCGGAATCGACCGTGTTGTTCTCGCTGAACCGGAAGTAGCCCGCCTGGAAGAACAGCCTGGAGCTGCTGTCATTGCTCACCCGGAATTCGTGGTTCCAGGTCTTGGGGCGCTCGTTCTGGCGGAACTGGCGGTTGGCCGGGTATTCCGGGCCGGTCGCGTCGAGGACGTTGACCCAGTTCTGGCTGTCGAAACCGCCCGCGTAGATGAAGTTGAGGTTGCTATCGGTCGAATAGGCCAGCTCCCAGCGCACGCGGTCGCCTTCGAGCGTGGTCTTCTGCGCGGAATTGCCGGGGAACGCGCCGAGATCGCTGAAGCTCGGCTTCGGTCCGCCCAGAGTACCGCGCAAGATCGCGTCGCCGTTCACCGTGCGGGAATCGTGCTGGTACGAGACCCACGCGGACAATCCGCCCGAGGCGTAGAGCGCCTGAATGCGGCCCGACGCGAAGTCTTCGTCGTCACCGCTGGTGGTGGGGCCGTCGATCTTGCGGTAGCCGTCATGCGTCAGATACGTGCCCGAGGCGCGGATCGCGAAAGTGTCGCTGACGGCCAGGTTGGCGCCCATCTCGCCATTGAAGGTGCCGAAGTTCGCCGCCTCCACCGAAGCATAGCCGCCGTTCTCGAACTTGGGGCGGTTGGTGATGATGCTGACGAGGCCGCCGGTCGAGTTGCGGCCGTTGAGCGTGCCCTGCGGCCCCTTGAGCACTTCGATGCGGGCAAGGTCGTACATCGAGGAATTCAGCGAGAACGAACGGTTGGTGTAGAACCCGTCGCGCGAGACCGGGACCGAGGGATCGCCGATCTCGGTCACGTCGGTCGAGGCGATGCCGCGCACCGCGACATAGGCCGCGCCCGCAGAGGGCGAGATGTTCACGCTGGGGTCGATCGTGGCGAGATCGCGGACCGAGGCGATGCCCGCATCGCGCAGCGAGTCACCGGAATAGACGTTGAGCGCGGTCGGCGTGTCCTGCGCGCTGGAAGCAGTGCGGTTGGCGGTAACGATGATGTCCCCGAGGCCGGCCTGATCCTGCGATTCGCTCGCCGCGTCCTGCGCCATGGCGATCGTCGGCAGGGCGAATGCGGACACGGAAACAAGCAGGAAATTCAGCTTCATAGATCTCTCCCCAATGCGAATGGCTGCCCTTCTGGGAAGCCGTTATAAAACCAGAATACGCATTCTAATTAGTGGATGGAGAATCGGTCGTCAAGCGGGTCGTCAAGGCTATGAGGGAACCACGGTGTGCCGCAATCAAGTCACTTCCGATTTTAGAATATAAATTCTAAATAACTCATGCCGATTCGCACTGGGGACGGCGGGAGAGGGAAGACAAGCATGATCGATCGACGCACCGTTCTGGCGACCGCCGCCGCATCCGGGCTTGCCGCCATGATGGAAACGCCCGCCCTCGCCCGGGCCGCGCGTCCGGTAAATCCGGCGTTTCCCAAAGGCTTCCTGTGGGGCGCGGCGACGGCGGCCTATCAGGTCGAAGGCAATAATGTGAACAGCGACGTCTGGGCGATGGAACACGCCAGCCCCACCGTCTACGCCGAGCCATCGGGCGATGCGGCGAACAGCTTCGCGTTGTGGCGCACCGACCTCGATCTGGTGAAGGGGCTTGACCTCAACACCTATCGCTTCAGCCTCGAATGGGCGCGGATCGAACCGGCGAAGGGCCAGTTCTCGATCGCCATGCTCGACCACTACAAGGCGATGATCGAGGGTTGCCGGGAGCGCGGGCTGAACCCGATGGTGACGTTCAACCACTTCACCACGCCCGTCTGGTTCGCCGCGCAAGGCGGCTGGTCCAACGCGGAGGCGCCCGCGCTGTTCGCCCGCTACTGCGACCAGGCCGCGCGCCATCTCGCCGCCGGAATCGGGCAGGCGACGACGCTGAACGAGCCCAACCTCAGCGGGTTGCTCGACATCGTGCTGCCCGGAGACATCGGCAAGCAACTGCTCGGCGCCGACAAGGCCATGCAGGAAGCTGCCGCTCGCGCATATGCCGTGGCGCGGTTCCTGCCGGGCAACCCGCTCTATGTCGCCGACCCGCAAGTGGTTCAGGCGAACCTCCTCGCGGGCCACAAGGCCGGGCGCGAAGCGATCAAGGCGGTGCGCGGCGACCTTCCCGTGGGCGTCAGCCTTGCGATCATCGACGATCAGGCGGTGGGCCGCAGCAGCCTGCGCGACGCGATGCGCGCGAAGCTCTACCAACCCTGGCTGGAGGCTGCGCGCGGCAACGACTTCGTCGGCGTGCAGAACTACGAGCGCACGGTCTGGAACGACAAGGGCCGCCTGCCCGCACCGCAAGGCGCCGAGACCAACGACGCGGGATCGGAAGTCTATCCAGCCTCGCTCGCGGGCGCGGTGCGCCATGCCCACCAAGTCAGCGGCGTGCCCGTCATCGTCACCGAGCACGGCATCAACTCGGCCGACGACACCAAGCGCGCGCGCCTGATCCCCGCCGCGCTGACCGAACTCAAGCGCGCGATGGACGAAGGCGTCCCCGTGCTCGGCTACATGCACTGGTCGCTGGTGGACAATTACGAGTGGGTCTTCGGCTACAACCCGCAGTTCGGCCTGCACACGCTCGATCGCAGGACGTTCGCGCGGACCGCCAAGCCCTCGGCGCGCGTGCTGGGCGCGATCGCAAGCCGCAATTCGCTTTGACTGTTGAACACCGGATCCGGCCGACGACCACTGTTACTCGTCGGGCTTTCGTACGCTTTTGACCGCCATCATAGTACGTTGCCAAGCCTATGGAGCGATCCGGAAGACGAGTCGTCAACCACCGAGAGACTGTAGGAAACGGTGCAGATCAGCACTCAGCCCAGTCAGCCCATCTTCGTCCTCGAAAACCGAATGGCCGGCCGCGTAACGGGCATAAGTCACGCGGTCCCCAGGCACTCCCGCCTGCTCCAGCGCGAACTGGCCTGCGTAGACCGGGGTGGTAATGTCGTAATACCCACCGCCCGCAAAGACCTTCAGACCCGGCTGTGCGTCCATGGCCGCCTTGAGATAGGGCGCAAACGACATGGCGCGATAGCTGCCGCCGTAGTCCTTGTCCCAGTTCCACTTGAAGTTGATGCCCAGGTTCAGGCTGCGATAAGGGCTCGGTGCGGTGTAGCCGAGTTCGTTCTTGAGATAGCCCTCGATCCCGGCGCTGGTGCCCGAACCGAGCGACATCGACGGATCGTCGAACGGCGGGCGCAGCTTCGATTCCGCGATGGCGCGGGTCGCCCGGCCGTCGAGCTGGCCCGTGCGCAGCCCCTTGTCCGCCAGCAGCGCAAGCATGAAGTCGTAGTTGTCGAGGCGCAGGTTCTTCGCCTCGATGGTATCGGCGGGGATGCCGATCAGCGCCGCCATGCGCTCGGCCACCTTCCTGCGCTCATCAGAAGGCAAGGCCGGGCCGCGCATAAGGGCGGAGGCATATTCGGTCTGCGCGAAGTTCAGCGCCTCGGCGTAGTGCTGCGCCACGGTACGCCCGCCCCGGTCGATCGCCTGATGATACCATGCGACCGCCGCGAACGTGGGCAGATGCATAGCCTCGGACAGCACCGGACCATCGGCATCGCCGATCGCCAGCGACAGCAGCACGACGCCCGCGGGCAGCGGTTTCTTGGCCTTCATATCCTCGTTGACGATCGCCAGAGCGCGCGACGTACCGTAGCTTTCGCCAACCAGCACGCGGGGAGACGCCGTGCGGTCATTGGCCTTGACCCACGCCTCGATCATCGCCGAGACGCCCCGCGCATCACCACCGACGCCCCAGTAGCCGCTGGCGTCGCGATCCTTAACCGGCATGCTTGCGCCCGTACCCACCGGGTCGATAAAGACGAGGTCGGCGACGTCGAGCAGGCTGTGCGGATTGTCCTCCAGATGTGCCGCATCGCCCTTGCCGACGATCCGGCGCGGCCCGAGCGCCTGCATGTGCAGCGGCGAGGACGATGCGCCCGGCCCGCCGTTGAAGACGAACAGGATCGGGCGCTTCGCCGCATCGCCCTTGGTCTCGGCGACGTAGGCGTAGCTCACGCCCACGGCGACCGGGACGCCATCCGCTCCCGGCATCGGCAGTTCGGTGACGATCGCTTTGTAGGCCAGCTTGCGCCCGGCGATCTTCGCGGAATGACGGGTGACGACGACGCGGTCGGTAGCCGTGTCGCGCGGAACCATCGGCTCCATCGCGCGCAGGAACGCAGGCGACATCGGCGCCTCCCCGTCCTGCGCATGGGCCGCAACCGAAGTAGTGGCGAGAAGCATGGCGGCGATGGCGGAAAAGTTACGCATGGGCATTTCCTGCAGGATCAGGCGCGCGGCAGCGCGGCGAGGAGGCGGTCGATGTCGTGCTCGTCCGTGAAGACCGAGGGGCAGACGCGGAAGCGGTTGCGTGAAAGCGTGATGCGCGCTTGCGCGGCGTTCAGCGGGTCGGACAACTTGGCGTAGGCGCCTTCCAGCGCGCAGGTCACCAGCGGCGTGCGCGATCCTTCCGGGGTGACGATGGCATAGCCCTTCGCCGCCAGCCCTTCGCGCAGGCGCGCCAGCAGCGGCAGACGGTGCGCCACCATGCGCTCGACGCCGAGGCCGAGGATGTAGTCCAGCGACCAGTCGAGCTGCGCCAGTACCGCGTGCGACCGGGTGCCGCCCGCGAACAGCCCTTCCATATCGCCGCGCGGGGTGGTGTCGGCGATCGTGTCGCCCGGCGGATCGAAGGGGTAGACGTGCGGCGCGAAGCCGGAGAGCTGGTAGTAGCCGAAATGGGTGCGCTTCAGCCGCTCGCGCAGGTCGGCGCGGGCGTAAAGGAAGCCGAGGCCGAAGTCCCCCATCAGCCACTTGTAGCTGGCGGTGGAGGCGAAATCGACGCCGCTTGCCCGCACGTCGATGGGGATGGTGCCTGCCGCGTGGATGATGTCCGCATAGACCAGCGCGCCGCGTGCGTGGGCGATCTCGCAGATGCGCTTCAGGTCGTGCTCGAAGCCGTTGTAGGTCGATACCAGCGAGAGCGCGACGAGGCGGGTGCCCGGCGTGATCGCCCGCTCGTAGGCCTCGACGGAGATGCGCCCGCCTTCCGGCCGCAGCCAGGCCACGTCGACGCCCTGCTTCGCCAGCTCCTCGTAAAGATAGAACGAGCCGAAGAAGTGCAGCGTGTCGGTGACGATGCGCCCTCCGCCGCGCGGGAAGTCCAGCGCCTCGATCACCAGCTGCTCGCCTGCGGTAGTGCTCTGGACGAAGGCCAGTTCCTCCGGTGCGGCGTTGATCAGGCGGGCGAAATTGGCCTTCACGCGCGTCTCGACCTCGTCGGTCGGGTAGTGCCCCTCCATGGACGTGCGCTGGTCGAGGTAACGCTGCACCGCCGCCCGCGCTCCGAGCGGGATCGGGTGCATCGTCCCGCTATCGAGGTAGCCCGCGACGGTGGGCGCGAAGGCGGCGCGATCCGGCAATGTTGTGAGCTTGATTGCGGCAACCGCGCGGGCCGCCACCGGCACGGCACTCGCCGCCGCCAGAACGCCGCGCCGTGTCATTCCCTTGATCTCCATGCGCGCTCCTGTGCTCCGTGCCATGCACACTAACCCGGTCTTCGCGAATAGAATTCGCCGATGTTGCGCGCCGGAAGCGCCATAGCGACGCACGGCAGCCTGTCCAACAGACCCCAACTGCGCATAAAAATGCCTCGGCCCAGCCGCTATCGTCGATGCGTGATCCGGAGACCGACCATGCTGCGACTGGCTGCCATTCCCGCCCTGCTGATGACCTTGGCCCTGCCCGCGCATGCGGCGCCGGTCTGCAAGGCGGATGCGGTAGAGACCCGGCACCACGCCGTGATCGCTGGCAAGCGCATCGATTATGCCGCTTGCGCCGGGACACTGCCGGTGCGCAACCTCAAGGGCGAGGAGCGCGGTCGAATCTTCTACACCGCTTACATCGTGCCGGGTCGCAAGCAGCGCCGCCCGCTGACCTTCGTATGGAACGGCGGCCCCGGCGCGGATTCGCGGCTGCTGCAGTTCCATGCGCTCGGCCCCCGCGTGATCGCCAGGGGGCGCCTCGCCGACAATCCGGCGAGCCCACTCGCGGTCAGCGACCTCGTCTTCGTCGACCCGGTCGGCACCGGCTTCAGCCGCGCCGATACGCCGGAGCATGCCGCCGATTTCTACGGCACGCGCGCGGACATCGCCTCTGTCGCCGGGTTCGTCGGCGACTGGCGCAAGGTCTACGGCCGCGCTGCCGCACCGCTCTACCTCGCGGGCGAGAGCTTCGGCACATGGCGCGCGGCGGGCGTGGCCGAGGCGCTGGTGGATGCAGGCACGCCGTTCGCGGGCATCGCGCTGATCTCGGGCGGTATCCCGCTCGGCGACATGCCCGACCGCAATCTCATGCGCGCCCTGTCGCTCGACAGCCGCATCGCCACCGCCCATGCGCTCGGCCGCCTTGCGCCGGGTGCCGACCGCGCGAAACTGCTGGCCGAAGAGCGCGAATGGGCCACGCAGGTCTACACCCCGGCCCTCGCCGCGCCCGATGCGCTGTCCCCGCAAAAGCGCGAGGCGGTGATCACTAAGCTGGCGCGCTATCAGGGCCTCGATCCCGCCATCGTCGATGGGAAGACGCTGTGGGTCTCGCCCCGCCAGTTCCGCACCGCGCTGCTCGCGGGAGAAAAGAAGACGCTCGACGTCTTCGACATGCGCCGCTCCGGCCCTGAGCCTGACCAGGCCGCAGACAACGCGCTCGTGCTCGACTACTATCGCACAACGCTGGGCTATCGCGCGGGCAGCTATGCCGGGATCGACGCCCCGGCCTCGAACGCGGGCAGCGAGTGGCAGTACGACCAATCGCCGATCACGAAGGAATCCCTCGCCCGCGCCATGGCCGGGGAAGGCCCGCCCAGCCCGTCGCAGCCCTGGACCCTGCGCGCGATGGAGACAATGCCGACGATGCGCACCTGGGTCGCTGCCGGGCGCTTCGATTCGCTCAACAGCTGCGCGGGCAATCAGGCGACGGTCGCGGCGCTGCCCGCTTCGATCGCCGCGCGCTTCGTGCTAAAATGCTACGAAGGCGGCCACATGATGTATGAGGATGATCGCGAAATCCTGCGCTTCGGGCGTGAGCTTGCCGCGTTCCTGCGATAACGCGCATAAATCTTGCGCCCCGAATTGCGATCGCAGCAGAACATGGGCGAGCGATGCGCCGAGGCCGGTGCGAACGCAAAACTAATCCCGGCGCCTGCGCTATGCTGACGGACAGGGAAACGCCGTGCCAACGCGGCGGCCTTCAGGGACATATCGGGGAATTCGGGCATGACACTTCGCAGGCAGACACGCACGCTTCTGACCACCACCGCACTCTCGGTCGCCGTGTTCGGCTCGCCGGTCCACGCGCAGGACCTGAGCCCCGCCGCGTTCGATGGCGCCGGGGCCGAAAGCGCCGGTGAAGCCATCGTCGTCACCGGATCGCGCATCCGCCGCGCGCCCAATTCCGATGCCGCCCCGGTCCTCGAAGTCGGCCAGCAGCAGATCCTCGATCGCGGCTATGTCAGCGTCGCCGACGCCCTCAACGACCTGCCTTCCAACGTGCCGACGCTCAACCAGGCGGACGGTTCGGGCGCATCGAGCGGATCGGGCATCCAGGCACCCAACCTCTTCGGCCTCGGCGCCGGGCGCACGCTGACCCTGCTCAACGGCCGCCGCATGGTGACCAGCAGCTCGGGCATCGGCGGCACTGACGGCGTCGGCGACGCACAGGTCGATTCCAACATTCTCCCGCTCGGCCTGCTCGAGCGCGTCGAGGTCTATCAGGGCGGCGGCGCGGCAGTTTACGGATCGGACGCGATCGCGGGCACGGTGAACTACATCCTCAAGAAGGACTTCACCGGCATCGTGCTGGACGGCCAGACCGGCATCTCCGACCGCGGCGACTACGGCACCTACTCGCTGCGCGGCACCGCAGGCTTCAACTTCGCCGAAGGGCGCGGCAACTTCGCGGTCGACATGGGCTGGTCGAAGAGCCCGTCGCTGCGCTTCTCGGATCGCCCGCTGTCGAACCTCGGCCGCCTGACCGTGTCGAACTCCGCCGACACCGGGCCGACCGACGGCATCCCCTCGGTCAAGGAAATCTTCAACGCCGGGTTCTGGCCTTTCAACGGCAACGGCGTGATCTTCACCGCGCCCGCGCCTCCGCCCAGCTTTTTGCTGCGCAACGGCGCCGGCAGCGCGCTACAGTTCGGCAGCGACGGCAGCGTCATTCCCTACGACCCCGGCACCATCCAGGGGATCCCCTTCGCCTCTGACGGCGAGGGCTTCCCTTATCAGGAACTGGCGGGCCTGCGCACCGGCGTCGAGCGCCTGACCGCCAACGCCATCGGCCATTACGACCTGACCGACCGCATCACCCTCTCGGCCGAGTTCCTCTACGCCAACACCAAGGGCCGCGAGATCCCGCAGGGCAACAGCCGCACCGTGCTGAACGGCGGCACGTATGCCGGGCCGATTGCGTTCACGATCAACAACGCCTTCCTTACCGACGAGGCCAAGGCCGCGCTGATCGCCGCCCGCCCCAGCTTCGCCAACGGCGCGCCACTGTTCCTGTCGAAGTACTTCTACGACCTCGTCCCCGACCCGGTGCAGACCTACAACACCGACACCTGGCGCGGCGCCCTGACGCTGGATGGTGACTTCGACGTCGGCAGCCGTAACTTCTACTGGTCGGTTTCGGGCAGCTACGCCCGCGTCGAGGGCAGGCAGCGCAGCTGGCAGGTCGTCAACAGCCGCTACAACAATGCGATCAACTCGGTCCTGTCAGGCGGGCAGGCGGTCTGCGCGATCAACGCTGATGCCGACGCCACCAACGACGATGCGAGCTGCGCGCCGATCAACCCCTTCGGTACGGGCACCGTCAGCGATGCCGCCCGCAAGTACGTCAGCACCCGCGCCGGACTCGACTGGACCAATGAGCAGATCGACGTGCTCGCCACGCTGGGCGGCACGCTGTTCTCGCTGCCGATGGGCGACGTGCAGTTCAGCGCCGCTTACGAGCACCGCGACGAGAAGGCTGCGTTCAGCCCGCTCCAGGCCAACCTCGACGGCGTGTTCGGCGACGGTTCGCAGCAGGTCGCGCAGTCCGGCGGCTACAACACCGACGAGCTTTCCGCCGAAGTGATCGTGCCGCTGATCGGCCGCGACTTCACGCTGCCGCTGGTCAAGCTGCTCGAATTCAAGGGGGCCTTCCGCTACGTCGACAACTCGTTCGCGGGCCGCGAAAACGTGTGGGACGCAGGCCTGCGCTGGGAAGTCACCGACGGCGTGACCCTGCGCGGATCGCGCAGCCGCAACTTTCGTGCGCCCACCCTCACCCAGCTGCTCGCACCCACCAGCACCACGATCGGCTCGGCGGGCTACGACCCCTGCGATGCCGACCGCATCAACGCGGGCGCCAACCCGGCGGTCCGCCGCGCCAACTGTCTGGCGCTGTTCACGGCAAACCCGGGCTATGGCGTCGATCCCGACGGCACGGGCTCGGGCATGAGCGCCGCCGAGCGCCTCGCCCGGTTCCAGAGCCCGGCGGAGAACTTCAACCGCACCACGATCACCAGCGGCGGCAACCCGAACCTGCGCAACGAGATATCGGACACGCTGACGTACGGCATCGTGCTGCAGCCGCGCTTCGTGCCCGGCCTGTCGATCAGCGTCGACCGCATCGAGATCGACCTGAAGGACGGCCTCTCACCCTTCACCACCGAGGACTTCGCGGCCGCCTGCTTCGACGATCCGAACCCTTCGGAATCCGTGTGTAGCGCCTTCACCCGCCTCACCGGGCCTGATTCGACGAGCATCGGCGGCACCATCGTCACCGGCACCACGACCACCTTCAACGCAGGCGTGGTCAAGTACCGGGGCGAGACCTACACCGTCGATTATGCCTTCGCGCCGGGCGATCTGTTCGGCGGCAGCGACCTCGGCTCGCTGCGCCTGACCGCCAACGCCACACACAACACCCTGCTCACCACATCGGTAACGGGCACCACCTTCATCCGTACCGATGACACGTACCGCAGCCCCGAATGGGTCGGCCGGTTCAACGCAGTGTGGGACAAGGGACCGGTGCGCGTGAGCTACCAGCTCGATTACCTCGGCCGCACCCGCGCCGCCTACGACGCCACGATCGAGACGACGCCGAACCCGATCCTCAAGTCGAACATCGTCCACTCGATCTCGGCGCAAGTCGAGGCCGGGAACATGACCTTCCGCGCAGGCATCGACAACCTGACCGACAAGGCTCCGTCCTATCCGCAGATCGCCTATGGCGACATCCTCGGCCGCCGCTTCTTCGTCGGCGCGCGCATCAAGCTGAAGTGACCCGATCCGCCGCCGGTGCATGACGCACTGGCGGCGGTTTCATTCCCGCATCGAACGGAAAAACAGACGATCCCCGCGATGAACCCGCCGATGCCCTCCTCTCCCCCTCAGATTCCGGACGACGCCGGAATCGGCTCGTACTCGCAGTGGGTCCGCAAGGTAATCCGCTCGGTGCGTTCCGAGCGCAACCTGCTGGTCAGCCTGTTCGACAGCTCCGTGCCCGAGCCGGTGGACCTGCTGCGCCGGATCGTCGTCGAGGAATTCGCCGAGCCGGTGACCTCGCGCTATACCAGCGCCTTCAACGGCAACCCCTACGTCGTCGAGCAACTGGCCCGGCGCTACGGCGTGGCGACCGACCGTGTGCTCTGCGCGACCGGAGCGACCGGCGCGCTCTCGCTGATCTACCGCGCCCTCGTCGGCCCCGGCGAATCCGTGCTGGTCGAGACGCCCGGCTTCGACCTGTTCCACACCATCGCCCGGACCAACGGCCTTGGCGTCGATCAGTTCACCAGGCAAGGCGATGGCTTCACCATCGACCCCGACGAGATCGCCGCGCGGATCACTCCGACGACGCGGCTGATCGTGCTGTCCAACCTGCACAACCCTTCCGGCATGGCGGTGGATCGGGACACGCTGCTGGCCATCGCCCGCATCGCCGAGGCACGCGGCATTCATGTCGTCGTGGATGAAGTCTACGCCGCCTATGTCGATGCCGATGTGCGCCCACCCTCGGCGGTGTCGCTCTCGCCCGCGATCATCGGGATCGACAGCCTGACCAAGTCCTACGGCCTCAGCACCCTGCGCTGCGGCTGGATCGTCGCGGACGAGGCCCCGATGCGCCGCATCCGCGCGCTGGCGGACGAGACCGAGTTCGGCGTCTCCAACCTCGCCCACGCTGCCGCCGCGCTGGTGCTGGAACGGCCCGAGCCGTTCGACGCCTACCGCGACGCCATCATGCGCAAGGCGCGCCCGATCATTGAGAGCTACCACGCCCACTGGCGCGCCGAGGGCCTCGTCTCGGGCGAGTTGCCGCGCTTCGGCTGCATCGCCTTCCCGCGCCTGACCGGGATTGACGACACGATCGCCTTCTCCGAATGGCTGGCCGAACGCTGCGGCGTGGTCGTGGCGCCGGGGGAATACTTCGGCGCCGCCGGGCACATCCGCATCGGCTTCGCCCGTGCCCCGGCCGACGTGGACTACGGATTGCAGGCATTGACCGACGGGCTGGTCCGCTACCGCGACCTCCTCGCAGCCAGAGGGACGAACTGAACATGCGCACTTGGCTGACCATCACGCTGGCGATGCTGGCGAGCACTTCGGCTACCGCGCAGGAAGCGCCCACCGTCGCGGCAAGGATCGAAGGCCGCGCCGAACAAAGCGTCAAGGTCGGCGGCAAGCGCCTCGCCTTCACGGCGGAGGCGGGCACTTATCCGGTCGCGAGTAAGCCAGATCGCAGCGACGCGACCGCCGGTTATGTCGCCTATGTCCGCAAGGGCGCCACTGCCGAGCGCCCCGTGCTGTTCGTCTTCAACGGCGGCCCCGGCGCGGCGTCTGCCTACCTGCAGATGGGCGCGCTCGGTCCGATGCGCGCGCATGTGCCGCAGAACCCTGCCGCGCCGCTGCCCGCCGAGGCGGAAGTCACCGCGAACCCGGCCTCGCTGCTCGACGTGGCTGATCTCGTCTTTCTCGACCCGCCGGGCACCGGCTTCTCCGAAATCGGCAAGGACGCCGACCCCGCCTTCTACCAGTCGGTGAAGGGCGATGCCGACGCCGTCTCGCAGGCCGCCCGCGCCTGGCTCGCCGAGAACCACCGCACCGCCTCGCCGCTGTTCATCCTTGGCGAGAGCTACGGCACCATCCGCGCCGCCGCGATGGTCGATGCGCTGAAGGCGCAGGACGGCGCCCTCAAGGTGCGCGGCGTGCTGCTGCTCGGGCAGGCGCTCAACATGATCGAGACCTCGCAGCGGCCGGGCAACGTGGTGACCTACCCGGTCTCGCTGCCGACCCTCGCCGCGCTGGCCTGCTACCACCACAAGCGCCCCGCGCCCTGCGCCCCCGCCGCGAGCGCCGAAGAGGCTACCGCTTTCGGCCCGGCCTACCTCGATGCGCTCTACAAGGGCCGCGGGCTGGACGAGGCCGCCCGCGCCAAGGTCGCCGCCAAGCTGGCCGACCTCACCGGCATCCCCGCCGCCTTCTACCTCGCCCACGACTTGCGCATCTCCAAGGAGCGCTTCCGCGTCGAACTGCTGCGCGCCGAGGGCAAGGTGCTGGGCCGCTACGACGCGCGCTATACCGCGCCGCTTCCGGCCAACGCAGGCGAAATGGTCGGCCCCGACGCCTTCTCCGCCGTGTCCGATCTCTACGGCAAGGCGGTGATCGGCCAGCTTGCCAGCATCGGCGTGGCGGCGCCTGAACGCTACAAGGTCATTACCCGCTTCCCCGGAGAATGGTCCTACGGCGCGGGCGACAGCCCATTCAACGACTGGCCGTTCATGGCCCGCCTCGAAGCCGCGATGGCCGCCGAGCCCAAGCTGCACCTCTTCGTCGGCACTGGTCTCTACGACCTGACTACCACGGTCGGCGCGGCGGACTACCTCTTCGCCCAGGCCAACCTGACCGACGACCGCTTCGTCAACCACCGCTATCCCGCCGGGCACGTCGCCTATTCCGACGACGTCAGTTGGCGCAAGCTGGTCACCGACATCCGCGCCTTCGTGATCGCTGGCAGCAAGCCGTGAGCGACGAACAGAAGCTCGCCAAGGGCATCGACTTGGGGGGCGTCGTAGCGCTGGGCCTCGGCACGGCGGTGGGCGTCTCGATCTTTTCCGCCATCGCCCCCGCCACTGCGATCGCCGGTCCGGCGATGCTGCTTTCGGTGCTGGTCGCGGCGCTGCCGATGTACCTGATCGCGGTGAGCTATGCCTTCCTCGGCTCGGCGCTGCCGGTGTCGGGCGCATCTTTCGCGTGGCCCGCGCGGTTCCTGCATCCCGCGCTCGGCTTCTTCATCGCCTGGGCGCGGATCATCGCCAACATGGGGGCGATGGTGGTGCTGGCGCTGGTCCTCGTGCGCTACGGCTCGATGATCCTGCCGCTGCCGGTCAAGCCGACGATGTTCGCGGTGCTGGTGCTGGCGCTGCTCGCCAACCTGTTCGGCGTCCACATCGCCGCGACCGTGCAGAAGTGGCTGCTGGCTGCGATGCTGATCCTGTTTGCGGTGTTCATCGGCTGGGGCGGGGCGACGGCGGTGGACATCTCCCGCCTTGAGCCCCTGTTCCCGAACGGCCTGCACGGCATGATCGCGGCGATGCCGCTGCTGATGGGCCTGTTCTTCGGCATCGAGGCCGCGACCGAGGCAGGCGCCGAAGTCGCCGACAGCCGCCGCGCCATTCCGCTGGGCATCGCCCTGTCGATCGGCTCGGCGACGCTGCTCTACCTTGCCGTGGGCTTCGTGGCGCTCGGCGTGCTGGGTGCTCCGGCACTGGGATCGAGCGAGGCGCCGATCCTCGATGCGGCCAAGGCGTTCATGGGGCCGGCGGCGATCCCGGTAATCGTGCTGGCGGCGGTGCTCTCGATCGGCAAGTCGCTCAACGCGATGTTCGCGATGTTCAGCCGCAGCCTCTACGCCATGGGAACGGCGGGGATGCTGCCCGCCGCGCTAGGCCGGGTCCATCCGCGCTGGCAGACGCCCCATGTCGCGCTCCTGGCGGTCTTCGCCATCGGCTGCGCGGGGCTGCTGCTGCCGATGGAGCTGACCTTCCTGTTCCTGGCGGTCAACATCCCCAACCTGCTGAAATACGCCAGCATCTGCCTCTCCGCCGCCCGCGTGGTCGAGCGGCACGACGATCTTTACGAGGCCGCCGCCTTCAAATTCGCCCGCCCGACGATGCGCGCCTTCGCCTATGCCGGAGCCGCCTGCGCGCTGGCGCTCGCACTGGTAGGGCTGGAGGCCGACTGGCGCCCTTACGCCCTGCTCGGCGGCTGGGTGCTGGTGGGCGCAGCGTTCCGCTGGCTGCACCGCCGCGTCCCGGGGTGACCGAGATCGCAACGATATGCGCCGGATCACGGTCTGGCCGCATCTTGCACCCACTCGATGACATTCTGCCGCCCCTGATCATTCTAACCACTTGAGTTGGTTTGAATGCGCTGCAACATATCTCGCGCGCGCCAAAACAGCTGAGCTTGGCTCGGGCTCGGGAGCGCGACGGGAACGGGATGTGGAAATGATGCAGCACGAAGAAACGGCCGATTTACCTTACCTGCGCAAGGTCGTGGGCGCCTCCATGGCGGGCACCGTGGTCGAATGGTACGAGTTTTTCCTGTACGGAACCGCCGCCACGCTCATTTTCGGCAAGCTGTTCTTCCCGGCCACCGGCAATGATCTGGATGGCGTGATCGCGGCCTTCGCGACTTATGCGGTCGGCTTCATCGCGCGTCCGTTGGGCGGCATCGTATTCGGCCACATCGGCGATAGGGTAGGACGCAAATCGCTGCTTCAGTTCAGCCTTATGCTCATCGGCTGCTCGACGTTCCTGATGGGTTGCCTCCCGACTTTCGGCTCGATCGGCTATTGGGCCCCCGTGCTTCTTGTCGTCCTGCGTTTCGTGCAGGGGTTCGCGCTGGGCGGAGAATGGGGCGGCGCGGTACTGCTGGTGGCGGAACACAGTCCTAACCACAGCCGCGCCTTCTGGGGCAGTTTCCCTCAGGCTGGCGTTCCACTGGGCAATCTGCTGGCGACGATCGTGCTTCTGATCCTGTCGGCGACTTTGTCCGACGCGCAGTTCCTGTCGTGGGGCTGGCGCTTCGGGTTCTGGCTCTCCGCCGTGATCGTCGGGATCGGGTATTACATCCGAACCCAGGTAGCCGACTCACCCATTTTCGAGGCTGCCAAGGCCGAAGCCGAGGAGCGCGCGCATCAGGGTTATGGGCTGGTCGAAGTCTTCCGGCGCTATCCGCGCGGGGTCTTCACGGCGATGGGTCTGAGGGTAGGCGAGAATATCCTGTATTACATGGTCGTCACGTTCTCGATCACCTATCTGGCCCATATTGGTGTCGACACGACCAAGATCCTGACCCTGCTGTTCTGCGCGCACATCCTTCACGTCGTTCTGATCCCGCTGTTCGGCGCCATGGCAGACCGGATAGGACGCAAGCCGGTCTACATGCTGGGCGCGGCATTTACGATGGCATGGCCTTTCATCGCGTTTCCGATGTTCGGCAGCGCAAGCACCGCCATCGTGCTCGCGGGTATCTTCGGGGGCATGTTCGTCCACGCCTTGATGTATGCCCCGCAGCCCGCCATCATGGCCGAGATGTTCCCCACGCGGATGCGCTACTCCGGGGTTTCCCTGGGCTATCAGGTGACGGCGATCTTCGCCGGGTCGTGGGCTCCGCTGATCGGCACCACCCTGCTGCGCGAATACGACGACTGGCTGCCGATCGCATTCTATGTTGCGGCTGCCGGAGCCATCAGCCTGCTGTCCGCGCTCGTCATGACCGAGAGCAAGGGCACGTCGCTGCTTGCCATTGACCGGGAAGATGAGCGTCGCCTTGCCACGGGATCAAATTGATGACGGTGCCCGAAAGACGGGATTGCTTGAGCCCCTAACTCCTCGCATGAGGATTCTTCGGTCAAGTTAGGTCACTGCAGCACTCGTCGTTTTTGGATCTCAGATCCGAGCCCGCTGTTTGATACAGGAACATCCCCTGCGCCTGTAATACCTCACATCCGGGCACCGCTTTGGACGACTGCACCACTATCCCGCCTAAGGGTCGGGCCACGGATCGTCGGCAACCCATCACGATCCGGCGCATTTGCAGACCATGTCCCGCCCCGAGGCACTGAAGGAACCCGACTTGCCAGCAGCCTTTCCGCGCAGCTTGTCAATGCCGCTGCATCCTCTTCACGGCATCCTGCTCGCATTCCCGGTGGCGCTGTTTCCCTGCGCGTTGGCGGCGGATGTTACCTATCTCAACAGTTCCGAGATGCAGTGGTCGAACTTCGCCGCTTGGCTGATTGCAGGAGCGCTGGTCTTCACCGGTCTGTCGCTGGCATGGACGCTCGCGCGGGTGGCCATGCGCCGCGCGGGAAGCTGCTGGCTTGCGATCGTTCTGGCCGCTCTGTTCGTGGCAGGGCTCGTCAACGCATTCCAGCACAGCCATGACGGCTGGAGTTCGGTCGGCACCACCGGCCTTGCGCTGTCCGTGATCTCCATCGTGCTGGCGCTGGCTGCCGGCTGGATCGGCTACACCGTGCCGAGGGAGGTGCGCGCATGACCGTGCTGCGACATGCTGTGCTGGCGCTTGCCGCCCCGCTCGCCCTTACCGCCTGCGACAAGGCGCCCGAACTCGACCAGACCGGTGCTCGCCCGCAACTGCCGGCGCAGAAGGAAACGCTGCTCCCGCCGATGAAGATCGCGCGGCCCGCAGGTTGGAACGGCGCCATGCCAAGCGTCCCACAGGGTTTCACCATCATTCCGATCGCGACGGGCCTCAAAGTCCCGCGCCAGACGCTGGTCCTGCCCAACGGCGATGTGCTCGTTTCCGAGGGTCTCGGCGGCGGCGCGCCCAAGCTGCGCCCCAAGGACGTGATCGCCGGCTACATCAAGAGCCTCGGCAAGAGCGGCACCAAAGGAGGCAACCGCGTGACGCTTCTGCGCGACCGCGACGGTGACGGCAGATACGAATTGCAGACCGTGCTGATCGACGACCTTAATGCACCTTACGGCCTCGCGCTGGTCGATGGCGATCTCTACGTCGCCGATCAGGACGCCCTGCTGCGTTTCCGCTATCGCGACGGCGCGACGCGCATCGACGGCACCGGCGAGGTGGTTACGAAGCTGCCCGCAAATCCCAATCACCACTGGACCAAGTCGCTGACCGCCAGCGCCGACGGCACGCGCCTCTATGTCGGTATAGGCTCCAACAGCAATGTCGGCGAACGCGGCATGGCGCTTGAGGAAGAGCGCGCCGTCGTCTGGGAGATCGACCGTGAGAGCGGCGCGCACCGCACGTACGCCTCTGGCATCCGTAACCCGACCGCGCTCGCCATCAATCCGGCGACACAGGCGCTGTGGGCCGTCGTCAACGAGCGTGACGAACTCGGCGCAGATCTCGTGCCAGATTATATGACTTCGGTGAAACCGGGCGCGTTCTACGGCTGGCCTTACAGCTACTACGGCAATCACGTAGACCCGCGCGCCCACCCGCAGAAGCCCGAGATGGTGCGCAAGGCCATCGCCCCCGATTATGCGCTCGGCTCGCACGTCGCCGCACTCGGCCTGACGTTCCTCACCGGCGGCGGCTTCGGCGGCAATTATGCCGACGGCGCCTTCGTGGGCGAGCACGGCAGTTGGAACCGTCGCCAGTTGGCGGGATACAAGGTCGTTTGGATTCCTTTCACCAACGGCCGCCCCTCCGGCAAGCCGCGCGATTTCGTGACCGACTTCATCGGCCCGGACGGCAAGGCACGGGGACGTCCGGTCGGCGTGACCTACGATCCGGTCCGCCGCGCGCTGCTGGTCGCCGACGACCTGTCCAATACGGTATGGCGCATCACGCCCTCTGCGGCGCGCTGAAGAGCCAGAAACCCTTTGTAACGCGACCCAATCGAACCCCCGCACCTTCCATGCGTTGCCTTGCGCAACACAGGGGAAGAATGGCTTGCGTAAATCGACCGTCGTCTGCGCACTGCTGCTAGCGGGCTGCAACCGCCACCAGTCCGCCTTGGCGCCGTTCGGGCTGGAGGCGCGCTCGACGCTGACGATGACCATGGTGCTGGTGATCGGCGCGCTTGTTATCGCACTGGGCGTGGCGGCTGTGTACGTCCTCGCAGTGCGCGCACCGGAAGGGCGGCTGGACCACGCGGGCGGAATGCGCATGGTGCTCTGGCTCGGCGCGATCGTGCCGTCGGTGGTTCTAACGGCGCTGCTGGTCTGGGCTCTGCCCGCGATGCGCCCACTGCCCGAGACGGCGCAGAACCTGCGCATCCATGTCGAGGGCGAGCAGTTCTGGTGGCGCGTGCGCTACCAGCCGCAAGGCCAGCCGCCCCTGATCTCCGCGAACGAAGTGCGCATCCCGGTGGGCCGCACTGTCGTGTTCGAACTGACTGCGACCGACGTGATCCACAGTTTCTGGATCCCCGGCCTTGCGGGAAAGATGGACATGATTCCCGGACGCACCAACCGCCTCGTTGTGAAGGCCGATAAGACGGGCACCTATCGCGGCGTCTGCGCGGAGTTCTGCGGCCTCAGCCATGCGCTGATGGCGTTCGACGTCATCGCCATGGAGCCTGCCTCCTTCGACGCATGGCTGGCGGCCAGCCGCGAGCCACCGATCCGCACGCAAGGTCGCGGTGCGGCACTATTCGCGGCCAGCGGCTGCAATGCGTGCCATTCCCTGACCGGCGGCGAGAGCATCGGCCCCGACCTCACCCGCTTCGGCGAGCGGAGCAGGCTGGGCGCAGGCATCCTTGCTCCCACAGTGGAGAACACCGCCGCCTTCATCCGCGATCCCCACAGGTCAAAGCCCGGTGCCCGCATGCCCTCCTACTCGGCAATGCCCGAAGCGGACGCGCTCGCCATCGCCCGCTGGCTGAAGGAGGCGGGACGATGAGCCTGCACGATCAGGACGACCCCGCGCTGCGCGAGGCGCAGGAAGCGCGGCTCCGCAAGGTCTGGGAACCGCCCAAGGGACTGTTCCTGCGCTGGACGGACACCAACAACAACCGCGTAGGCGTGTGGTACGTCCTGACCGCCTTCGGTTTCATGCTGTTCGCGGGCGTGCTCGCGCTTATTATGCGCATGCAACTCGCAGTTCCGGACAACGACTTCGTCGATGCGGGAACCTTCAACCAGCTGTTCACGCTGCACGGCTCGGTGATGATGTTCCTCTTCGCGGTGCCGATGTTCGAGGCGGTCTCGATCATCCTGCTGCCTCAGCTGCTGGGCGCGCGCGACCTGCCGTTCCCGCGCCTTTCCGCCTTCGGATACTGGTCGTTCCTGATCGGCGGGGTCTTCGTTTCCGGCTCGATCTTCTTCGACGCCGCGCCTGATGGCGGGTGGTTCATGTACCCGCCGCTGACGACGCGCACCGATCTCTCCGGGCTTGGCGCCGACATCTGGATGCTGGGTCTGTCCTTCATCGAGGTGTCCTCGGTAGCCGCCGCCGTGGAACTGATCGTCGGCGTGCTCAAGTGCCGCCCGCCGGGGATGCGGCTCAACCTGATGCCGCTCTATGCCTGGTACATCCTCGTTGTCGCGGTGATGATCCTGTTCGCCTTCCCGCCGCTGATCGCGGGCGACGTGCTGTTCGAGATGGAGCGCCTGCTGGACTGGCCGTTCTTTGACGCATCGCGCGGCGGAGATCCGCTGCTGTGGCAGCACCTGTTCTGGATCTTCGGTCACCCGGAGGTCTACATCGTCTTCCTGCCCTCCATCGCCCTGTTCGCGATGCTGGTGCCCACTTTCGCGCGGCGGCACCTGCTGGGCTATCCTTGGATCGTGCTGGCGGCGGTGGGGACGGCGTTCCTTTCGTTCGGGCTGTGGGTCCACCACATGTTCGCGACCGGGCTGCCCAAGATCAGCCTGGCATTCTTCTCCGCCGCGTCGGAGGCGGTGGCGATCCCCACGGCAGTGCAGATATTCGTGTTCATCGTGACCCTGTGGGCAGGCCGCGTGGTGTGGTCGACGCCGCTGCTCTACGCGACCGGGAGCCTGGCGATCTTCGTCATTGGCGGGCTTACGGGCGTGATGGTGGCCGTCGCCCCGTTCGACTGGCAGGCGCACGATACCTACTTCGTCGTCGCGCACCTGCACTACGTGCTGATCGGCGGCACGCTGATGCCGCTGTTCGCGGGGCTCTATTACTACTGGCCGCTGATTACCGGAAAGAAGCTGTCCGACCGGCTGGGGCGCACGGCGTTCTGGCTGATCTTCTTGGGCGCGAACTTGTGCTTCTTCCCGATGCACCTGTCGGGGCTGGAAGGGATGCCGCGCCGGGTGTTCACCTATCCGGAGGAGCTTGGCCTTGGCGGGCTCAATCTTGCCTCCACCATCGGCTCGTTCGTGATCGCGGCGGGCGTCGCGGTGATCGTGCTGGACCTGTGCCGCTCGCCATGGCGGCGCAAGGCCCCGCGCAATCCGTGGGCTGCGGGCACGCTGGAGTGGCTCGCCCATCCCGACGACGAGGACTGGGGCATCCGCTCGATCCCGCTGATCGAGAGCCGCTATCCGATCTGGGATCAGGAGGACTTCGTGCGCAAGGTGGACGAAGGCCGCTACTTTCTGCCCGACGCCGAGGAAGGCCGGCGCGAGACGATCGTGACCTCGGTTCTGGACGCGCGCCCCGTTTCGGTGATCCGACTTGGCGGACCGAGCTGGCTGCCGATGCTGACGGCGGTGGCGCTGGGTGGGGTCTTCATCCTGACGACCTACCACTTCTACTGGGCGGCACTCGTCTCGGGCATGCTGACGCTGGCGCTGGTGCTGACATGGCTGTGGACCGGCACGGCGGAGATTCCGGAGAAGCCCCGCAAGCCGATCGGCCACGGCATTGAACTGCCGCTCTACATCTCGGGCGACGCGGCGCCGGGGTGGTGGGCGATGTTCATCACCATGATGGCCGATGCGACGGCGTTCTCCGGCCTCGTCTTCGGCTACTATTTTTTCTGGACCCGGCATGAAGATTTCCCGCCGATGGCGATGGCGGACGGACCGGGCGTCTGGTGGCCGATGGTGGCGCTGGTGGTAGGGCTGGCAAGCTGGCTGGCGACGGCAGGCGCGCGCGAGGTTCACGCGCGCGGCAAGATCGCGCTCGCCCGCGTGCTGGTACTGCTGGGCATCGCGGCCAGTCTTGCCGGAATCTACGCAGGTCTTGCCGGACCCTGGCTCTCAGGAATGGACCCGCAGATGCACAGCTATCCAGCCATCGTCTGGACGCTGGCGATCTGGACGACGGCGCACTGCGGCGTCGCCGCGATCATGCTGGCCTACGTCCTTGCGCGCAGCCTTGCCGGGAAGATGACGCCCGCGCACGACGCCGACATCCGCAACGTCACCGTCTATATGCACTTCCTCGCGCTGACGGTGGCGGTCACGTACCTCACTATCGGCCTGTTTCCGGAGCTCGCGTGATGAGTGAGCGGCGCAAGTGGCATGAGCGGCTCAAGGTCACGCTCTGGACTCTGATCGTGCCGCCTGCGGTATGGGCAGGCCATTTCCTCTTCGCCTACCTGTGGGCGGCGATATCCTGCGCCAAGGACGGCGCCTTCGCCAAATTCCCGGTGCTGTTCACCCTTGGCACCGTATTGGCGCTGGTGGTGATCGCGCTGTCTGGCTGGATCGCGTGGAAACAGCAGCGCATCGTCGGTGATCCGCCCCCGCATGACGAGGGCACCGAGGTCGACCGCCTGCGGTTCCTGGCCAAATCGACCCTGCTGCTGGCGGGCCTCAGCTTCGTGTCGGTGCTGTTCACAGCCCTGCCCGTCGTCTTCATCGGAGACTGCCGGTGAGGCGAGCCGCGCTGATTATCGGCCTGCTGCTGGTCCCGATCGGCTGGGCGCTGTCGCCGCTGCTGCTGGGCATGACTGGACACATGGCGGGACACATGATCGCCGTGGCCGTGGTCGCGCCGCTGCTGGCCTATGCCGCACGGGGCACCATTGCCGATCCGGCAAGGCGCTGGCCGCGGATCGTCACACCGATGGTCATGATGTTGCTGGAACTGCTGACCGTCTGGGGCTGGCATCTGCCCGCTTCGCGCGGCGCCGCCGATAGTCACGCCCTGATAGCCTTGATCGAGCAGGCGAGCTTTCTGGCGGCCGGTTTTTTGCTGTGGAGCGCCGCCATCCACTCCCCCGCCCGAGCGAGCGGGATCGGCGCCCTGCTGCTTACGTCCATGCATATGACCCTGCTGGGCGTCCTCATTGGCCTTGCGCCGCGTCCGCTCTATCACGGGATGCACCATGGCCACGGGCTTGATCCGCTCGGCGACCAGCAACTTGGCGGCGTGGTGATGCTGGTGGTCGGCGGCGCCAGTTACCTTATCGGCGGGCTGGCCCTGCTGGCTACCCTGCTGCGAGAGAACCGGAGCGCTTCGACATGATGGTGAAGATCACGATCGGGCGCGTCGTCCTCGCGCTGGGCGCCGCTCTTGCGCTCGGTCTGGGCGCGGCAGCGGCGGGGCTTGTACCCATCGCCGCCTCCACCGGGCACTGGAAGATCACCGACTGGTTCCTGCACTGGACGATGCAGAATTCCGCGCGCACCTACAGCGCCGTGCAAACGCCCAAGGTCATCCGTGACGATACGGGCCTCGTCAGCGCGGCAGGGCATTTCCGCCAGTCCTGCCAGGTATGCCACGGCGCGCCGGGGGAAGCGCCCTCCCCGGTCATGCAGGCCGCGACACCGCCAGCGCCGAACCTTGCCAGGACGGCGGGCCACTACACCGATCGCGAACTGTTCTGGATCATCCGCCACGGGGTGAAGTTCACCGGCATGCCGGCATGGGCGGGAACGAACCGCGACGATGAAATCCGCCGCATGGTCGGCTTCGTGCGCCGCCTGCCGACGATGACACCGCGGCAATACCGCGCGCTCACTCGGCCGATCGCAGGCGCTCCCTTGCCCCAGTGCGCGGGCTGCCACGGCGCCGACGGCAAAGGACGCGCCCAGCCCGACATCCCGATCATCGCCGGACAGGATGCCGCCTACATGCTGCGCGCGCTGCAGGCCTACAAATCCGGCAAGCGGTCCAGCGCGGTCATGCAGACAGCCGCGGCCGGGCTCGACGAGGCGCAAATGAAAGCTGCGGTCACCTATTACGCGCGCCTGCCCGGCCTGTCTCACGGCCCCGTTGCAGACCGGCACGCCATAGCCACAAAAGGCCTTCCAGAAACGCAACTGCCAGCCTGCGCGCAGTGCCACGCCCCCGGCAAGGCAGCCCCTGTCATCACCGGCCAGCGCGCCAGTTACCTGGCCGGACGCCTGCGCCAGTGGCGAGGCGATCACACGGTCATCGACGCCCACAAACCGCAGGACCCGATGGCCGTGATCGCCCGGCGCATACCCGAGGAGGCACTCGATGATCTGGCCGAAAGCCTCGCTGCCCCCACCGGCCAGACTGCGACGGGAACAACCATGCCCTAATCCGGCTTGTGTCTCCGATGAAGGAGCCTGCTGATGCCCGCACGCGCATACTGGAAAGGCCAGATTCGTCTGGCGCTCGTCTCGATCCCGATCGAGGTCTATCCGGCGACGCGGTCGGGCGCAGCGATCTCCTTTCACCAGATCCATGAACCGAGCGGCAAGCGCATCCGCTACGAGAAGGTCGCGCCCGGCGTCGGCCCGGTGGACCGCGATGAGATCATCAAGGGCTTCGAGGTCTCCAAGGGCAGCTACGTGCTGCTCGACGAGGAGGAGATCGAGGCGGTCAAGATCGAGAGCCGCAAGACGTTGGAGCTTGTCCAGTTCGTCGATGCCGACGAGATCGACGTGCTCTATTACGAGAAGCCTTATTTCGTAGTCCCAGCCGACGATCTGGCGGAGGAAGCCTACACGGTGCTGCGCGAGGCGCTGCGCAAGACGCGCAAAGTCGGCCTTGGGCAACTGGCGGTGCGCGGGCGCGAGCAACTGGTCTCGATCAAGCCTTGCGGGCGGGGCCTCGTGATGGAAGTGCTGCGCTACGCCGACGAGGTCCACAAGGCGCAGGGCTACTTCCGCGATATCGAGGATGCGAAGCCCGACACCGACCTGCTCGACCTTGCCACGACGCTGATCGACAAGAAGACCGCGCCGTTCAAACCCGCCGAGTTCCATGACCGCTATGTCGATGCGCTCCACCGCCTGATCGACAAGAAAGCCAAGTCGAAGAGCAACAAGCGCATTCTGGAGGACGTCGAGGAACCGACCAGCGGCAAGGGCAACGTTATCGATCTGATGGCGGCGCTCAAGAAGTCTGTCGGGGACGGCAAGGCCGGCGGCAAATCCACCTCTTCAACGCGCAAGCCTGCGGCGAAGAAGGCGTCTTCCTCGGGTGGCAGCCGTGCCCGCAAGCGGGCGTAGCGGCAAGGCCGGCGATCCGGGCGCCGACCTCCTCGCCGAATACAACCGCAAGCGCGACTTCGCGAAGACCACCGAACCTGCGGGCAAAAGCGGCAGGACCGGCGGCAACGGCTTCATCGTCCAGAAGCACGCGGCGCGGCGATTGCACTGGGATTTCCGACTCGAAGTCGATGGCGTGCTCAAGTCCTGGGCGGTGACCCGGGGGCCCAGCCCCGATCCCGACGACAAGCGCCTTGCCGTGCGCACCGAAGACCACCCGCTGTCCTACGGAGAATTCGAAGGCGGCATCCCCAAGGGCGAATACGGTGGCGGTACGGTGATGCTCTGGGATCGGGGCACCTGGGCGCCGATCGCGGGCAAGAGCGCGAAGGACATCGCGGATGGCCACCTTCACTTCACTCTCGACGGCGAGCGGATGAAGGGCGAATGGCTGCTCGTGCGCATGAAGCCCAGACCCGGCGAGAAGCGCGAGAACTGGTTGCTGCGCAAGGTGAAGGATGCCCATGCGCAGACGGGTGATGCACTCGTCGAACAGGGCCTCACCAGTGTGCTCACCGGCCGCACCATGGCCGAGATCGAAGCCGACAAAGGCGGAACCCACTCGCTGAAAGGCAAGAAGGGCGATGCTTTCGCGCAGGTCATGGAGAAGGCCGCCTCTCGCAACGCGCGGCAGAAGCGGACCTCCCGCGAAGCCCCGGTCAAGCCGCCGAAGTTCCGTCCCGTCCAGCTCGCCACGCTGGTCGATACCGTGCCCACCGGCAACCTGTGGATGCACGAGATCAAGTTTGACGGCTACCGCGCGCTCATCGCGGCGGCGGGAGACAGGGTCGTCGTCCACACCCGCAGCGGCCTCGACTGGACCGACAAGTTCAGCCCCCTCGCCACGCATATCGCCGCGCTGGACCTGCCGCCCTGCCTGATCGACGGAGAGATCATCGCCCGGGGGCCGGACGGCAATCCCGATTTCTCCAACCTCCAGGCCGTGCTCAAGCGCGGCAAGGGTAGCCAGAGCGAAGACCAGCCCCTGGAATTCCATGCCTTCGATCTCCTCGAACTCGAAGGCGATGACCTGGCCACGATGACCAATATCGAGCGCAAGGAGCGGCTCGAGGCCCTGCTCTCGGAAGCCCGCCCGCCCGTCTTCGTCGCCGACCATGTAATCGGTGCGGGCGAAAAGCTTTACGATGCGATGTGCGCGGCCGGCCAGGAAGGCATCATCGCCAAGCGCGTCGATGCCGCTTACCTGGGGCGCCGCACGAGGAACTGGGTCAAAGTGAAGTGTACCCGTCGGCAGGAATTCGTGATCGTTGGCTGGTCGAAGTCTAGCGCAAAGGGCCGTCCGTTCGCCTCGTTGCTGTTGGGGCAGTACGAGGGGAAGACGCTCATCTATTGCGGGAAGGTCGGCACCGGCTTCGATGCCGAAAGCCTCGTCGATATGGCTGCCCGGCTGGAGCAGTTGGCGCGGAAGACCGCACCTGTCGAAGTCGAGCGCGCGGAGGCTCGCGGCGCAAGCTGGGTCACGCCGAAGCTGGTGGCGGAGGTCGCCTTCGCCGAGTTCACCGGTGACGGCCGCATCCGCCACGGCAGCTTTCTTGGCCTGAGGACCGAAAAGAGGGCGAAGTCAGTGACACCCGAGCAACCGCAGGCCGCGCCCAAGGCGGAAATTGCCGTGAAGATCAGCAATCACGACCGCGTAATCTTCCCCGAAAGCGGCGAAACCAAGGGAGATCTGGCCGACTACTATTCCGCCATCGCCCCGCTCATGTTGCCCTTCGCCGCTGACCGCCCGATCAGCCTGGTGCGATGTCCGCAGGGCCGTGCGAAGAAATGCTTCTTCCAGAAGCATGACAGCGGCACCTTCGGCGATCACGTCCATCATGTCCCCATCCGTGAGAAGGACGGCGGCATGGAGGACTACCTCTATCTCGACAATGCCGAGGGCCTGCTCGCCTGTGTGCAGATGGGGACGATCGAGTTCCACGGCTGGGCGGCACGAGCCGATGAGGTAGACCTTCCTGATCGAATGATCTTCGATCTCGATCCCGACGAAGGGCTGGACTTCAAGGAGTGCGTGCGCGCCGCCAGGGACATTCGCGCGCGGCTGGCGGACCTCGGACTGGTGACGTTCGCCATGCTGTCCGGCGGTAAGGGCGTACATGTCGTCGTACCGCTGAGACGGGGCCATGACTGGGATACCCACAAGGACTTCGCCCGCCGCTTCGCCGAGGCCATGAGCCTCTCCGAGCCCGACCGCTACGTCGCGACAATGAGCAAGGCGAAGCGCAAAGGCCGCATCTTCATCGACTGGCTGCGCAACCAGCGCGGGGCGACCGCAGTGCTGCCCTACTCGGCTCGGTCACGGGAAGGCGCACCGGTCGCGGTGCCGGTGGAGTGGGATGAACTGGACGGCATGAAAAGTGCGCATCCATTTTCGATCGGCGATGCGGACTCACTCATAGACCGCGCCGCGCAACTTCGCGGCTGGGGATTTGCCAATCAGAGCATGACAAATTTATGATAATTGCCGCTGGATTGACCGACATGGACGCGCGGTAACCACAGTGTAGGTCCTGGCCCCTCGCTTCTCGGAACGACAAGGAGCCAGGCGATCTCAGATTTCGGTGGCCTCTATCAACATCAAGGCGTTCTCAACGTCTACCCCAAGGTATCTGACCGTGCTTTCGATCTTCGTGTGTCCAAGAATTTGGACTACACGGAGATTCCCGGTCGCCTGGTAAGTGATCGACACCGTCGTTAGCCGCAGCAAGTGATTCCCGTAATCTTCGTTGGGGAAGCCAATCCCCAAGACCCATTCATCGGCAAGGCGAGCATATTGCTTGATGCTGATGTGCGCTGCATGATCGGTGCGGCTAGGAAATGCAAAGTCCTCCAAGGATGTGGCCCTGACGGCCATGGGAGAACTTCTGAATGCCCAAAACCGGCCGATAGGCGACTTTCCGGTTGCAGGAACCAACCGGAGATAGCTGCGGTCCTTGACGAACAGCATGAGAGATAAGCGACCAGCTATGGGTACCTGCCCTTCCGGCTGTATGGCCTTAGTCAGACTGGCGCAGCCGTTCGGCTTGGTTCGGACGACGCCTTTCGCAGTATAGACTGATATCGCAGATCAAAATTCGCCGATCGTGAGTTCAACTGCGTAACCAAGCCAAGGCGCAAAGTGCCACGATACCAAAACGACCTCAGGTCATGTTCGTGCCCGCTTGGTCTCGAGGCCGTGATGCACGTTGCGGACCTGCAGCAGGTCGTGTCTGGTAAGGATGCCGACGACCCGCTGCGTCTCAGGGGCGACGATCGGAATGCGACCGATGCCCGTCGCGACCATGAGATCCGCGATCCGGCTGAGCGGGTCATGCGGGCTGCCGCAGGGCTGCGACGCGTCGGACAGTGCGTCGGCGAGCGTAGCATCCGCCGGATAGCTGCGATGGCGCGCCTCGGTTCTAGAGCGCATCGGCGAGGGTCATGCTGCCGGGCAACACCTCAGGCTCAGGTGTCATGAACTGCGCGGCCTGGAGAAAGTCGAATTGGTCGACGGTGTATTCCTGCAGGATATGCCGGCCGCACCAGGCAATTTCGCCACCGCCAAATACTCTCTCAAATTCGTCCACCCGGCCTAAGATGCACCGTAGTTAGAAGTGACACGGTATGATGCTGTTTACGACCAGATCATGCTTTCTTGGTACTTAAGCGTATCCCCCAGTAAGCGAGGCTGGCGCCGCGGCTGAGGAGTGCAGGGTCTAAAAGGCCTGGGGTAGAAGCGCTTTATCTGGAACGCGCCCACCAAACGGCTTAAGAATATCGCAAGGATCTGCCCTTTTCCCGCCTTCAATGCTCGCAACCTGTGCTCTCGTATAAGTCGTTGCCTATACAAAAGCACAGGCGGCGCGTGTCACATGCGCATGCCGATCGTCGCGAACAGGGTGCGGGCCTGGCCCGGCACCACACGCAGCGCGTTACCCGACGACTGGTCGTAATTGCGGTTGGTGAGGTTACGCAGCGTCAGGCGAGCATAGGCGCTGTGGCCCGAACGCAGCTTCGTCGCGTAGCCCGCGTTTAGGTCGAAGGTCGTGTAGGCCGCCAGGTGGAACGGCACTGTCGTCGATCCGGTGGGTGACTGAGAAAGTCCACCATACCGTCTGCTGACATGGAATGCGCCCGCGCCGAGAGAAACGCCCTCCAGCACCCCGCCGGGGCGATATGAGAATGAGAAGCTGCCGGTATGGCGCGCGACGTTCACCACGTCGTCGGACAGCGTGCTCTGCGGGTCACGCGCATCGGTATAGGCGTAGGAGGCGATCGCGCTAAGGTGCCGGGTGATTTCCCCAGCGAGATCGAATTCGATACCCCGTGAAGTGACCTTGTCACGTGCCTCGGTGATCGAATTGCCGTCACCGATGTCGACGGTCTCCAGCACGTTGTTCTTGCGGATGTCGTATGCGGCGAGAGTGGCGGTCACTCCGTCGAACACTTCGCCCTTGACACCGATCTCGTAGCTGCGGCTTTTTTCCGCCGGGAAGGGACCGGACGCCGGCTGATCGCCCTGGGCGGGGACCGAGGGGTTCGGTGCGAACGCGCGAGCATAGCTGGCGTAGATCGAGACATTCTGCCTGGGCTGGAACACCACACCCACGCGCGGCAGGAAAGTGTCGCTCTTCGACTGGTTGGATGGCCTCGCCAGTGTCCCTTCGCGCTGGAAGTCCTTGAACGTTTCGTAGCGGCCGCCGAACACGAACGTCCAGGCATCGTCGACCATGACCAGATCCTGGAAGTAGAGGCCGGTGGTCTTGTAGCTGTCGATCGTAGCCGAATTGGGCGTCACAGTCAGGTTCGCATAGTTCTGATCAAGCAGGCCATAGGCGGGATCGAAGATGTTGAACCCACCCCGGCGCGGAGAGTCGACCATGTAACCGCGCAGGCTGCGGAAGCTCTCGTAATCGGCGCCAAACAGCAGCTTATGCCGCATGCCCAGGAAACCGACGTCGCCGTGTAGGTTGAGCGATACATAATCGCGATCGTCGCTGAGGTCGCGGTTGCCATCGAGGCTGCGGATCAACTCACCGGTCAACTGGCCGTCTGGCCCAACGACCAGGCTGCGTGGGCGGACCTGAAGGTCGGAGCCCGACGTGCGCTGCATCGCGTACTTGGTTTCCATGCGCCAGCCAGGCGCAAACCTGTAGGCAAGCAGAACGTTACCCGCATGCAGCTTCTGTTTGAGCGTGGTGAAGGACTCTCCGAAATAGCGGGTCGAAGGAACGTTCACCCGCTTGCCGTTGTAATAGACGCGGCCCCGATCGAAGGGCTGGGTGCTGTCGGTATATTCGTAAGCAGTCAGTATACTGAAGCCGCCGCCACTCCACGACAGGCTGGGCGCGACATATGTGCGCTCCACGTCGTGGGCCTGCGGGCGCCAATAGTCGCTGTCCTCGTACTCGCCGATCAGGCGGAAGGCAAATCCGCCGCCCAGCGGTCCAGTGACGTCGGCCACCTGACGGCTTTGGCCGCGGGTGCTGAAATTGGTGTTGAGGCTGTAATGGAGCGTATCCAGCGGCTTCTTGGTGATCACGTTTACCAGGCCGCCCGGCTCGAACCGCCCGTAGAGCAGTGATGCGGGTCCTTTCAGGACTTCGACGCGCTCCGTCGAGGCGTTGAGGGCGCGAACCTGTACGCTGGTGTAGCCATCGCGAAGGATGGTGCCCTGGCCGCTTTCGAAGCCGCGGATCATGAAGTTGTCACCGGTGTTGCCGAAGGTGTTCGCCTCGGTGATGCCGCTGACATTACGCAGTACGTCGGTAAGGGTTTGCGCGGACTGCTCGAGGATAACTTCGTTCGAGACGGCAGCGACCGCCTGAGGCGCCTTCAGGAGAGGCACATCGATTTTCATGCCCGTCGAAGTGGAGGAGATACCGTAGCGATCTTCGGTGACGCCATTGACGATTATTGTGTCGTTCTCGTCACCTTCCGCCGCCACGGCCGGGATCGAGAGAAACGGAATGGAAGTCAGCAGAACGGCTGCTCTGGAAACCCGAAAAGTAGGAATTGTCGCCCCCTTGTTGCAAATGTCGCAGCGCAGCATCAATGATGCATTTGCGAGTCAATTGCAATTATTATTATCTGCATGATATTGATGTTATTTATGGAATTCCGTCCTATTAGAAAAAATTCCGCTACCGCAGCACAGCATCCGGCCTGAGCTTGATCGCCGATCAGGTTGAGCGGGACATCGCGATGATTGAACGCGGATGAGGCAATGCACCAGCGAGCCAGATTAAATTCCTGAAATACAAATCTGTCGCGATGTGGCGGTACTTGAAAATATGGACAAGGCTCTCGCCTCCGCGGTAAGCATCACGCAAACGGGGGTGTACCATTTCAATTCGTCGACTGCTGGTCGCAGTGATGCTGGCGGGCATCGCGACCAGCGTAGGCGCGCAGGACCAAGAGGGCCTGGCTGCGCCGGTTTCCGCGCCTGACCATCTCTCGGCCGCGCAGGTCTTTGCGCTTGCCGATAATGCGCGTGAGCGCAGTGATTTCTTCACCGCGGAGACCGCTTATCGCGCGCTGACCCAAGACCCGGACCTTGAGATTCGCACAGAGGCACGCTTTCGCCTGGGCCTGATGCTGGCCGACGATCTCAAGCGCTATGGCGATGCCGCACTCGAATTTCGTCGCATCCTCGATGACAAACCCGGCGCTGCGCGTGTGCGGCTGGAGTTGGCACGCATGCAGACGATGCTTGGTAACATGGGCGCCGCGCGCAAGGAGTTGCGCGCGGCGCAGGCGGCTGGCCTGCCTTCGGCCGTGGAACAGCTCGTGCGCTTCTATTCCCGCGCGCTCAATGCGCGAAAGCCTCTGGGCGGCTCGATTGAAGTAGCCGTTGCTCCCGACAGCAACATCAACCGGGCCACGCGATCGGATACCCTGGGCACCGTGATTGGCGATTTCACGCTCGACGACGACGCGCGCGCAAAGTCGGGCGTTGGTCTCGACCTGCAGGGACAGGGCTATTTCCGGCTGGGTATCGAACCCGGCACCGATCTGCTCGTACGTGCTTCGAGCGACACGACGCTTTACCGAGAGCCGGGCTTCAACGATATATCCGTAGCGATCCAGGCCGGACCGCAGTACACTTGGGGCGGTAACCAGCTGACCTTTTCAGCCGGTCCGTCGCGTCGCTGGTACGGGGGACACCTGTTCAGCACGACGATCGGGGGCGGCGTCAGCTGGCAGCGGTCGCTGGGAAAACGAGCGCAGGTCCGCATTGATGGGAACCTGGCCCATGTCCGCAACCGTCGCAATGCATTGCAAACCGCGGACGACTTCACGCTTTCAGCAAATATCGACCGGGCCTTCAGCGCGCGCTTTGGCGGCGGCGTGCAGGTCTTCGGCTTCCGGGAAGCCGCGCGCGACCCGGGTTACTCGCTGGCGATGGGAGGTTCCTCCGCCTACCTGTTTCGTGAACTGGGCCGCACGACGCTGGTGGGGACTGTCGCCTACAGCCACCTTGAAGCCGACGCGCGACTGTTTTTATATCCAAGCCGGCGAGTCGAAGATCGTTACAGCGCTTCGATAGCTGCGACGTTGCGGGCGCTGCATCTGGGTAGCTTCGCGCCGCTGGTCCGCTTCAAATGGGAGCGTAACCACTCTTCGATCGAGATTTACGACTACCGCCGCGTCGTCGCCGAATTTGGCGTCACGTCGGCATTCTAGGGGGAATAGGTTCGTGACTTGGACAGATACCGCACGTCTTCTTGCAACGGCCTCACTGGCGGCGCTCAGCCTAACTCTCTCGGCATGCGGCGGCGGCGATGTAAACAGCACACCGGCTCCTACGCCGACGCCCAGCCCCGCTCCCACTCCGGCGTCTCCCCCGCATGCGCTTGGTGCCGGGGCGGGCACCACTGACTTTTCGACCTCGTCCACGCATACGGCGCAGCGCCTCACGGATCAGGGCGATGTGGTCATGACCTCGTCGGCGCAGAGCGCGCCGCTGACTTTTCGCTACGATGCCGCGGCTAAAGCCTACTCGGTGTCCGGCAGCGGCGTTTCGTCGACGTTCGGCACGGCGCAATCTCTCGGTGACAGTGAGGCTGGCGATGCGCTTTTCACACGCCAGCTGGACGGCGGCCGCGAATCCCTCACATTATTCAATCCGAAGCGTATCGGCGTCGGCACACAGAGTGTTTCCCTCGGACTGTGGCAGCGCCGTACCAGCGCAAGTGATCTCCAGTTCGACGTCTTCGTCTACGGCTTTCCGACCAGGATAGCCCAGCTTCCCGTCAGCGGAAGCGCGACTTACGACATCGACTTGTTCGGCGTTGCTTCTCCGGCCGGGTACTTCCCGCGAAGCGTCATCGGTGACGGCACTTTTTCGCTCGATTTTGCCCATGGGCTTTTCGCCATGTCAGGCCAGGCAGGCGAGTATAATAACGACGTCGATTATTCGAGCTGCTGCTCCACATGGCAGGGTGCAGGATATCTTGGTGCAAACGGCGGGCTCACCGGCTATTTCAACTTCGGCGGGCGTGAAGGAAACACCTACCGCTCTTCCATTTCCGGTGCGCTCTATGGCCCGGGAGCTGCGGAAATCGGCGGGACCATCCTTGGCAACGATGGCACGGACGCCACGTTCACGGGCGCCTTCGCCGGCACCCGCTTGCGCGATGGCATCGACGCCAGCCTGACCGTACTTGACCAGGGTGCGCGAAAATACTCTTCGCTTCAGGGCACGTCGGTGGCATCGCAGCGAACCGGGGCAACGTCTTCGGACAGCGCAGCCTATTACCTGCCCGCGACCTTCGGCAGCGTGGAGTTCGACGCCTCTGGCGGCGTGACGCCGATGTTCCTCATCAACGACCCCCGCTTCCAGAACGTGACCTTCCTTCCGACTGACCGGATCGCCGCGCAAAGCGATAACCGCTTCGACGTGTATGAGGTTCGAAACGGCGACAACACCTATCGGCTCGAGATGTTCAAGCCCGGGACCGGCAACCCCGAGATCGCGCTGACCTACAGCAGCTTCGGGCACTGGCGCGAAGACCGCCCCATCGGCGACGCCGTCCGGCACAGCCTGTCCACCTGGTTCTCCTATGGCGCCCGCACCATCAGTGGCACATTGCCATCCACGGGGACCGCGCATTTCAGCGCCACCGTGCTGGGGTCTGGCGAACGCCTTGCCGACATGGGGCAGCTCACCTTGAAGGGTACTACCGCGATCACGATCGACTTCGCGGCCGCCAGGGTCGATGGCACTTTCAACGCAGCGGCCTGGACGGCGGCAAACGAGGCCATCAACCTTCCCTCCATGACGTTCAGCGCGACAGGCAACGCCTACGCTTTCGACACCTTGCTGTTCGATGCGCCCGGGCACAGTGACGGGTCCATTCGCGGCAGCCTCTATGGCCCCGGAGGAGAAGAAATCGGCGGCGCGTTCGAGTTCTTCACCCGGGTATCACCGGGCGGACCAGCGGACGCGGTTTACTCCGGCGCATTCTTCGGAAAACGGAAGTAGCGGGGAGCACTCTGTAGCCCTGCAGCCCGTTGAATCTGCATTCACCGACACACAGCATCAGTGATGACCTTCGCGCCTCACTCACCTTGAGCACCATTTGAGGATTTGGAGAAGACGGATGTCCTGAACCGATTCCCTGCGGTTACGGGCAAGGATCGGGATTTTCGCGGTGCACGGCATCAATGGCCGCAATTGCCTCAATGGGAAGCGTGACATCCACGCTGGCGATATCGGACTTGAGCTGATCGAGCGACGTCGCGCCGATGATCGTCGAGGTCACGAACGGGCGGCTGTTGACGAACGCCAGCGCGAACTGCGCTGGATCGATTCCGTGAGCCTGCGCGATGGCGACGTAACGGGCACTGGCCGGAGCTTGTCCCGGCAGGTCATAGCGACCGAATTGCTTGGCTACATCGCGGCGCGACCCTGCGGGTACGATGCCGCCCAGATACTTGCCGGTAAGATTGCCGCCACCCAAGGGGGAATAGGCCAACAGGCTGATAGCTTCGCGCAGAGAAAATTCCGAAAGCCCGATCTCGTAGATGCGGTTGAGCAGATTGTAGGCGTTCTGGATCGAGGCAATGCGTGGCAGCTTCTTTTCGGCGGCAAGGCGCAGGTATTCCGAAACACCCCAGGGCGTCTCGTTTGAAACCCCGAAATGGCGCACCTTGCCAGCCTTCACCAGTTCCGCCAGCGCATCGAGCGTCTCCTCGATCGGCACCGTCTCGGGCGCATCGGCGAGGGCACTGATGCCGCGCACCCCGAAAGAGGGTACCGAGCGGTCCGGCCAGTGAACCTGGTACAAGTCGACGTAATCCGTTCGCAGCCGCATGAGGCTGTCGTCGATCGCAGCGTGGATGTTACGCCGGTCGAGGCGATTGCCGCCACCGCGAAACTCACGTACTGGATCGCGCGATGGGCCTGCGACCTTGGTTGCCACGATGACGTCGTCGCGCCGACCGCGCGCGGCGAGCCAACTGCCGATGTATTCCTCGGTGCGTCCTTGCGTTTCACGGCTCACAGGGGTGACCGGATAGGCTTCGGCGGTATCGAGGAAATTGACCCCCGCGCCGATCGCATAGTCGAGCTGTGCGTGCGCCTCCGCCTCGGTGTTCTGCGAGCCCCAGGTCATCGTGCCGAGGCAGATCAGACTGACATTAAGGTCGGTACGGCCGAGTTTGCGGTATTGCATGATGGTCCTTGATCCCATGATCGATGCCGCTCTTTAGCTCGCATGCGCCCGGTGAAAAGCAAACATCGGCCGCTTGAACAAGTATCAACAGCAGATGAGCGAGACGCGATGTTTGTCTCTCCAAACTCATAGGACGATGTGCAGATTTCATACGACGCGAAAGACACAAAGTTCATATTTTTCGGCAGCAACGAACCGAAAGGATGATCATGGCTCTCGATGACCCTCGGAGTGACCCCGCACACGAAGCATTAGCGGTGCGCTACGGCGGTGCCGGCATGCCGCCAATACTTTGGAACGATACGATCGCCCGGCTCGTCGCCCACAGAAGCGTGCGCGCTTATCGCAGCGATCCCTTACCCGACGGAACCGTACCCACGCTAATCGCTGCGGCGCAGTCCGCTGCCAGTTCTTCCAACCTGCAGTTGTGGAGCGTGGTCGCGGTCAGCGATGTACATCAGCGGCAAAAACTGGCGCGGCTGGCCGGCGGCCAGGCCCACATCACCGCCGCCCCGTTGATCCTGCTGTGGGTGGCCGACCTCGCGCGCGCGCATCTGATCGCCGGCGACGAGGGAGTGTCCGTAGAGGGCCTAGCCTACCTGGAAAGCTGGACGGTGGCCGCCGTCGATGCTGCCCTGGCCGCGCAGAATGCAGTCGTTGCTGCAGAATCGCTGGGGCTTGGCACCGTCTATATCGGCGCCTTGCGCAACGAACCAGAAGCCGTCGCCGAGCTTGTCGGCCTGCCGCCCCATGCCGCAGTCGTGTTCGGGCTGGTGGTTGGGTTCGAGGACGAGGATCGCCCCGCCGCCGTCAAGCCGCGCCTTACACAGGACGCGGTCCTGCACCAAGGGCGATATCGACTCGATGATCAGCGCCCGGCGATTGCCGCCTATGACGAGGTGGCCCGCACCTTCCAGCGATCACAAGGGCAGGACCCGATCGGATGGATCAGGACCATTCTCGCTCGCAGCCGCAGCGGAGCATCGCTGAACGGTCGGCACCGTCTGCGCGAAGCCCTGAACGCGCTGGGGTTCGCGCTCAAATAACGTGGCGGACACCGAGGAGGAAAAGGCCGCAGCGATCTCACTGCGGCCTTTTCCTTTATGCTGGCCCGCGTCTATTTTCGGGCAGGCAGGACCTCACCATTAACGGGGATGCAGGTTTCCTTAGACGGGACCTTCGCATATTCGTCCGGATGCCGCTGCCCCCCAAGTCACGGATACGCGCACGCCGGCCGATATAGTCTGCGAGCAACACGCGCTTATTGGCGATAGTCGCATCTTTGGCCGCGTAGAACCTCACGCCACTTGATTATTCGCTACCGCCTACGAGCACCCGATTCTTGTCTTCCAGCACGGCTATTCCGACATAGCTGCCTCAGGGCGACCAGGTGTCGATCGCCCCGGAAGCCGGTGCCGCCTTCGCCTCGCCATTGGCAAGATAGGTCCGCACGATGCTCCTAAGGTCGATGTGCTCGCGTTCCGGCAAGCGCAGCACCAGGTCTTGGCCTGCCGAACCACGGATCGTCCATCGCACGAAGCGGTTGTACCAGGTGGTGCGCGGGCCATAAAGCTCCGGCAAATCGCGCCACGGCACGCGAGATCGCAGCACCCAGAATATCCCGTTCAGCACACGGTGGTCATCGACCTCCGCGCAGCTTAAGCCGTATCCGCGTTCACTCGAATAGAGGCAGGGCAATCATAGTCCTGATCTACCGGATCGGCATCGGGGTCACGAAACCAAGCTGTGCGGATGAAGCTTACCATCGGCAATCTTGTGAGGAGCCTTCTGGCTCCCCTCAACGATCAATTTATGGGGTCACGACCTAGTCTCCGACTGGAAATCTCAATGGTCCCAATTGCCGGGACACCTCTCGCTGGTCTATGCGCAAGACCATGCAGGTCCACCGCAAACTGGCTGATACGGCATGCCGCGCGTAGTAGACCACGACGAACGCCGTCTGCAAATCGCGCAGGTCGTGGACCAGCTGGTTTATGAGCAGGGCGTGCAGGCCGTCACGATCCGTGAAGTCGCATCCCGCGTCGGGTACAGCACCACCGTCGTTTCGCATTACTTCAGCAGCAAGCTGGAGATGCTGGTCTTCACGCACCAAGTCGCGCGGCGGATGGCCGAAGGGCTGATCGACGAGGCCGTTCGCACCAACCGCCCCCTGATCGAGACACTTGAAGAGCTGTTGCCGATCACAGAAGAGCGCTGGCGCAACTGGCACACCTGGTTCGCCTTCTGGGGCATGGCGCCGGCCGAACCCGACGTGACGCGCGAATGGCGCGAAGGCACCAGCAACGCGCACCATCTGTTCCTGCGCCTGATCAAGAGCGCCCAAGACGCGGGGCAATTCCCGGAAGCCGTCGACTGCGTTCTGGCGGCGACGCGCATCCAGATCCTGGTCAACGGGATAGCCTCGCTCGTATCCCAGGACCGAGCCGGATGGCCGGCCGAGCGCCAGAAGCAGACGCTGCGCGACCTTCTCCAGAGCGTTTTCCCGCTCCACTGAGGGCGTTTCTCACCTCTCCCATCTGAGCGCCGCTGCGACCGCTTCCCGGTGTGAGCCGCCTCGCCAAAGTGCGAGGTGCCGACCGCCGATTCTTTATGCAAATTCGTTGTACAACAAGACGACATAAAAATGTCCGCCGTATATCGGCGGCAAGCTTGGAGAATTGAGGCGCAGCAAAAGCACCTGAAAATCGGGAGCGCGCCTTAGGGAGAGGGGAGAAAATGGTCAGTTTCTTGTATACCCGCACGGCTGCGTGCGCGATTGCCGCCTGCCTGGTCACTGCCGTGCCGGTTCGCGCGCAAGACAGTTCCGCCAACACCACGCCTCACGAAGGGCTTCAGGAAATCGTCGTGACCGCGCAGAAGCGGTCCGAGAACATCCAGTCGGTGCCGATCGCGGTCACCGCCGTCACCGGCGAGGCGATCGAAAACCTCAAGGCGGTCGATCTCAAGGGCCTGCAGGGGACCATCCCCAACCTCCAGATCAACAACTTCACCAACACGCCCAACAGCGCGGTCTTCACGATCCGCGGCATCGGTGTGGTCGAGCCCGACCCGTTCGCCGGCAACACCGTGTCGATCGTGCAGGACGGCGTGCCACAGTACTTCTCGATGGGTGCGCTGCTTGACCTGTTCGACGTTGACCGGATCGAGGTGCTGCGCGGGCCGCAAGGCACGCTGTTCGGCGCCAACACCACCGGCGGCGTCGTCAACGTGATGACGCGCCAGCCCACCGGGACCTTCGGCGTTCGCGGTGAGGTGACGTACGGCAACTGGGGCCGCATGGACATCAAGGCTGCCGTGGATGCCCCCCTGATCGACGGGATTCTCGCGGGCAAGATTTCCGCGATGCACACCCAGCGCGACGGTTTCTACACCAACATCGTCGATGGCTCCGACATGGGCAGCCGCAACGTCACCGTGCTGCGCGCCTACTTGCGCTACACGCCAACCGCTGACGTGGATGTGACGCTGAGCGGCGAATACGGGCGTTCGCGCAACGGTTCGCCCGTCATCGTCAACGGATCGACGGGACCGGACTACGCCATCTACGTGCCCGCCGGGACGATGACGACGGGCCAGGTCCTGCCGATGTACGCCTCCCCCTGTGCTTCCGATACCGCGCCGTGCCGCGCGCCCAAGAAGTACTACAGCGCGCGCGACTTCGGCCCCGATCTCAGCAACATGGACAACTACCGCGCCACGCTGACCGCCAACGTCAGCAATACGCCGATCGGCGACATCACCGCGATCACCGGCTACAAGAGCTTCCATCTGGAGGAATTCACCGACAACGACGCCGTCGTCGGCCTCGGCATCGACACCTTCCGTGGCACGCGCGGCTGGCAGTTCAGCCAGGAACTGCGCACCGCTGCCGACCTCAGCGACGCGATCAAGTTCCAGGCGGGCGGCTTCTACATGAAGACGCACTACGACCACTTCAACAGCGTGCGCCTTGAAGCCTTCGCCCCGGGTCTGCGCCAGAATCTGCCGCAGGATCAGGACAACTGGTCCGGTTCGCTCTTCGCGCAGACGTATGTGGACCTGACCGACAAGCTGCGCGTGCAGGCGGGGATCCGTTACACGCACGAGACGACCGAGATGGTCGCTGGCACCGACAACTACTACAATCCCGACGGGGTCGGCCTGTACTGCACCCACGAAGGCAGCTGCGGCGACGTCCTGCTCGGCGGTTTCCGTGCCAGGGGCAAGCAGTCGTGGGACAACGTCGGCTGGAAGCTGGGCATCGACTACAAGGTCACCCCCGACACGCTGATCTACGCCTCTTGGGCGCGCGGGTTCAAGTCGGGCGGGTTCGTCGGACGGCTAGGTCAGGCATCGGACATCGGCCCGTTCAATCCGGAAAAGGTCGATACCTTCGAGGCGGGCGTGAAGACCGACTTGCTGGACCGCCGCCTGCGCCTCAATCTGGCGGGCTTCTACACCAACTACCGCGACATGCAGGTGGCGCAGAACTACATCCTGCCCGACGGCACGACGATCGGTACCTCGATCTTCAACGCCGCCAAGGCCGAGATCAAGGGCTTCGAACTCGAAGCCACCGCTCTGCCGGTCGACGGGCTGACCCTGACCGGCTCGCTCGCCTACCTCGACGCCAAGTACAAGACGTTCGACTTCCTCGACCCGAGCGGCGCCATCGTCGATCTGAGCGGGCGGCCGCTGCAGAACTCGCCGAAGTGGTCGGCATCGGCGGGGGCGACGTATGAAACCGCCGTCGGCGGCGGCGAGGCGCGGGCCAACGTGCTTTATACGTACACCGACACCAAGCTGCTGCAGGGCCTTCAGGGGCAGCCGCTGGTTCGCATCCAGCCGACGCATTTCGTCAACGCGACCTTGGGCTGGTCGCCCGATGACGGCCGCTGGACGCTGGAAGCCTGGGTGCGCAACCTTGCCAACAATCACTACGTCGAAGCGGTCACGAACAACCCCGGTTTGTTCAACCAGGTCTCCTACACGTCGCCGCGCGAGTACGGCGTGACCTTCAAGTTCGACCTGTGAAGCATCTCGCGAAAAAAGGAGCCGTGACGTGACGACGTCCTCGCAATGGGATTTCGTCATCATCGGCGCGGGTTCCGCAGGATCGGTGCTGGCCGAACGGCTGTCGCGCAATCCCGCGCACCGTGTCCTGCTGGTGGAGGCCGGCGGCGAGAATGCCTCGCTGCTGGTCGACATGCCCAAGGGTATCGCGAAGCTGGTCAACAGCCCTGACCATATCTGGGCCTACCAGATGGCCGACTTACGCTACCCGGAAAGCCAGATGCCTGAAGTCTGGATTCGCGGGCGCGGGCTGGGCGGCTCGTCCGCGATCAACGGCATGATCTGGAGCCGGGGCGAAGCGCACGACTACGACGACTGGGCGGACATGGGCTGCACCGGCTGGAACGCGGCCAGCATGACCGCAGCGTACCGGGCGCTGGAGGATCACACCCTTGGCGGCAGCGAGACGAGAGGTTCGGGCGGGCCGGTGCGGATCACGCCCGGCGACATCCGCTATCCCCTGACCGATGCGATCATTGCGGCAGGCAAGGCCATGGGGCTTAGCGAGACTGACGACCTCAACGCCACGGCGGGCGACCGGATCGGGTACTACAGCCACAACATCCGCAACGGACGGCGCGAAAGCGGCGGGCGAGTGTTCGTGTCCAGGGCTCGCAAGCGGCCGAACTTCCGGCATATGTTGCACACGCTCGCGCGTCGGGTGGTGATCGAGGACGGCCGCGTCACCGGCGTGGGACTGCAGCAGGACGGCAGACCCGAATGGGTGGAAGCGGTGCGCGGCGAGGTCATCGTATGCTGCGGCACGATCGAAAGCCCGCTGCTGCTCGAACGCTCCGGCATCGGCGACGGCGCGCGACTCAAGGCTGCCGGTATCGCCTCGCTGGTCCACAGCCCGGACGTGGGCGAGAAGATGCGCGAGCACTTGTCCTACGCCATGCCCTACCGCATGACGGCTCCTGCCAGGATCAGCCAGCAGTACCATGGCATCGGGCTGGTCAAATCGGTCCTGCGCTACGTCTTCAACCGCAGCGGCGTGATGGCGAACGGGCCGTGGGAAGTGGGCGCGTTCTGCAATGTCGCGCATCCGCAGGGGCGGACCGACCTGCAGTTGTACCTTGGCGGCTACGCCTTCGCACTCAGCGACGACAATCACCCCGTTCCGCTGGGCAAGGTCGATCGCAAGCCCGGCATCTCGGTCTACGGCCAGCTGCTCCAGCTGACCAGCGAAGGCAGCGTCCATGCGGGCTCCGCCGACCCACGGAGCAAGCCGACGATCCACCCGAACTGGCTCGACACCGAATACGACCGCAAGGCCGCGATCGCGAGCGTGCGCTACATGCGCCGCTTCATGGCCCAGCCCGCCCTTGCCGGAGTGATGGGCGCCGAACTGCTGCCCGGCGATCACGTCCAAAGCGACGAGGACATTCTCGACAGCTTCCGCCGCCTCTCCACCAGCGGCCTGCACGGCACCGGCACCTGTCGCATGGGTGGCGACGCGGCTTCGGTAGTCGACCCGCAGCTGCGGGTGCGCGGCGTCGCCGGCCTCCGCGTGGCGGACTGCTCGATCATGCCCGCGCTGGTCTCGGGCAACACCAATGCGCCCGCCATGGCGGTGGGCTGGCGAGCGGCAGACATCCTGCTTGCGCAATGACCCGGCCCTCGGCCGAACAACGGAGAAATGACATGGTTGATGGCATCGAATACCTGATCGAGAAGAACGCCCTTGAAGAGGTCGTCACGAACTATTGCGTGGCCGTGGACAAGCTCGACGACCTAGACTTCATGATGACCAACTTTACCGAGGACGCGATACTCGACCTGACCGGCCTTCACCTGCCGCGCTTCGAAGGCCACGAGCAGATCCGCGATTTCTACGCCCAGGTTTTCCAGGACATGTCGCATCACATGCATGTCCTTTCCAACTTCCGCGTCGTGAAGCTGAACGGCGACGAGGCGCAGGTCTACGCCTACATCAACGGCATGGGGCGTTCGAAAACCGGCATCGATGTGCAGGTCTACGTCTATTACGATCTCGACCTGCGCAAGGCGGACGGGACGTGGAAGATCAGCCGCTTCTACGAGGCGCCGCAACTGCTGATGCCGGAATCGGTCACGCAGGTTCACAAGAAGGACTGAGGGCACGCCGCGAGGCGCGCTGCAGGAGGATCGCAGCACGCCTCGCGAGCCGGTAAAGGAAGCCTGGAGAAGATCGATGGTGGATGTTTCGGAAGTGAAGACGAATCTGGCCGAGCGGGCAGGGTTTGCGGAGCGGTTCTTCCGCGACGGCGTGCTGATCGTGGAGAACGCGTTTTCCGAGGAGGACATGGCGTTGATCGAGGCGGCATGGCAGGGCAATTTCGACAACCCCAGCGCGCTTGCACAGCACCTCTATGCCGAAAGCGGCGGCACCTTCATCCAGTCGGTCGAGGATTCCAGCACCAAGCCTGCCTTCGCCGAGATGTTTCGCGATACCCCAATCGTCGACATCGCCCGCGACGTCTTCGGCTCAGGCGGTGTATGGTACTTCCATGATCAGCTGTTCTTCAAGCAGGGCGCGATCGACAAGCCGGTGCGCCGCACGCCTTGGCATCAGGACACGCCCTATCATCCCATCGACGGCAGCAAGTTCGTCGTGTTCTGGATTCCGCTGCAGGACATCGCGCAGGAAAACGCGCTGGAAGTAATCCGAGGCTCGCACAACCAGACGCTCTACAACGGGTCCTACTTCGACCCCAGTGACGACACGCTGCCGGTCTACGACGAAAAGGAAATGCCGCGCCTGCCGGACGTCGAGGCCGATCGTGAGGCCTGGGACATCGTGACCTGCGGCATGCGGCGCGGCGACGTGCTGATCTTCCATCCCAGCTGCCTGCATGGCGGCGGGCCTACCCCTGCCGGAGCGACGCGCCGAAGCCTGTCGCTGCGCATGCTGGGTGACGACGTGGTCCATGTGGCCCGACCGGCTCCCGCCGCGGATTCGCCGACCGCGAACAACATCGGCGACGACGAGGAGGAGCTTGTCGCCCGCATCAAGAAGCTGCCATTGGGAGCATCGGCCAGCACATTCGGCCTGACTCAGTTGGCGTAAACGCAGTATAGCCGCCCCGGCTTTGGCGCTTACTTTGAGACGCCTGTGACATCATTATCTTGCGCTGACACAATCGCATTCGCTTTACGATGATGGAAGACTCAGGCTTCGCTGGCGGTTCAGCAAAGCCGGTCGACCAAAGCAAGGTGGCGATACTGCGCGCCAAGATCAGACACGTCATCCTGAAATGCATTTTCCCAAATTCTTTCGTTGGTGGACGTAGTTATGACGCCTTCCTCCGGAAGGAATGGGGATCGGCCTGAGCCCACCATCGCGCAGTGCGGAGATCGCGAGCGCCATCGAGCAACTCGCCAGATTCGACGAAGGCGTAAAGTTCATCCATCGATCGCATCTCTACTGCGCTGATACGCTGGCGCAGGCCATCCGGTGTGAACTGATCCGGAGTGTCCAGCCCACAGGCGACCACGATGTCATGCAATGCGTCCAGCGTACTGCGCTGGAAGCGGGCGACGCGCTCGGCTTTTTCGGGAATGACGAGCGCTCGCTGTCGCGCGGGTGACTGGGTGGCAACCCCCGTGGGACAAGTGTCGGTATGGCAACGCATCGACTGGACGCAGCCGAGCGAGAACATGAAGGATCGTGCAGCGTTGCACCAATCCGCGCCAAGCGCCGCATTCATAGCGATACCGGCGCCCGAGTTCACCTTGCCAGACGCGGCAAGCTTGACCTTGCCCTTGAGATTGGTCCCAACCAGCGCGTTGCGCGCTATGATGAGACCTTCGCGCAGCGGCATGCCGACGCGGTCAGAAAGTTCCGTCGGCGCTGCACCGGTTCCACCTTCGGCACCGTCGATGACGATGAAGTCGAGCACGATGCCGGTTTCCAGCATGGCCTTCACCACCGCGAAGAGTTCATGCGGATAGCCCACGCACAGCTTGATCCCCACCGGCTTGCCACCGGAGAGATCACGCATCCTGCCTGCGAACTCTATCAGTTCAATCGGCGTGGAAAAAGCGCTGTGCCACGGCGGCGAGAGGCAGTCCTGTCCTTCGGGCACATCACGGGTTTGCGCGATCTCGTGCGTCACCTTGGGGCCGGGTAGCAGGCCGCCGTGCCCGGGCTTTGCGCCTTGGCTCAGTTTGATCTCAGTCATCTTTACCGCTTCGTGCGCAGCCCGTTCCGCAAAACGCGTACCGTCGAAGCGACCCTCACCATCCCGACAGCCAAAATAGCCCGATCCGACCTCCCAGACGATATCACCACCGTGCTTAAGGTGATAGGGCGACAGGCCGCCCTCTCCCGTATCGTGATAGAACCCGCCGATCTTCGCACCAAGATTGAGCGCCTCGATCGCGTTGGCGCCCAATGCTCCGAAGCTCATCGCCGAAATGTTGAGCCGCGAGGCTTCATAAGGTCGCGAACATTGCTCGGAGCCAACATGCACCCTAGTATCCTTGGGCGCATGGCGGGACGGCGCGATGCTGTGCGCCAGCCATTCGTACTCGTCGGAATAGACGTCGAGTTCGGTGCCGAACGGATGGGTGGAAACATCGCCCTTGGCCCGCGCGTAGACGAGGGCTCGCTCGTCGTGGCTGAAGGGGCGTCCATCCAGATCGCTTTCGACGATGTAGGCTCGTAGAAACGGACGCAGCCATTCGAACAGCCAGCGGAACCGCGCCGAGGCGGGGTAATTGCGCCGCAGCGAATGCTTTGTCTGGAACAGGTCCACCAGTGCAAGCACCAGGACCGGCAGGCTTATCGGCAGGATCCATAGCCCGGTTGGATAACGGGTGCCGACGGCGATCGATACCAGCGTTCCGGCCAGTGAGACGAGCAGGAGGAGGTTGCGGGACAGCGCATGATCACGGGTCAGCCCAGCGACGAGCCCGCCCGATCCGCTTGCACCGCCCTTCACGGCAACAGGTTGCGGATCATGCCCGCAACGTCCTTGCCTCTTCCGCCCAGCACTGCCTTGGCAGAATAGAGCGCCATGCCAGCGACTTGCCCTGCCTCGATCTTAGGGGGCATGACCAGTTCAAACCTGTCGGTGACGACGTCGAGCAATGCCGGCCCCGGAGCATCGAGCCACGCCTGCACCGCACCCTCCAGATCCTGCGCCTTTTCGACACGGCGTCCCCAGAGGCCCATGGCTTCGGCGACGCGGCCGAAATCGGGATTGAGCAGGTCGGTATAGGCATCGAGCAGGCCTTCGACTTTCTGCTCGATCTCCACGAAATCCAGCGCGCTGTTGTTGAACACCGCGACTTTGATCGGCAGTTTCTCCTGCACAGCGGTGAGCAGATCGCCCAGCATCATCGCGAGGCCGCCATCCCCCGACAGCGAGATCACCGTCCGATCTGGAAATGCCGCCTTGGCACCCAGCGCCTGCGGCATGGCGTTGGCCATCGTCCCGTGGCTGAGACTGATGACCGTGCGGTTGCTCCCGGTCGAAGCGACGTGGCGCAGGCACCAGACCATCGGCGACCCGCCGTCGGCCGTATAGATGGCGTCGGCAGGTGCGGCGCGGGAGATGACTTCGGCGAGATATTGCGGGTGGATCGCCGCACCTTTACCCACACTGGCGTGCCTGCCCTGGCGTTCTTTCATCTTCTCTCGCCTCGACAGGCAATCGTCGAGAAAAATACGATCGGACCGGGCACTCAGCCGCCCCCGAAGTGCCTTCAACGTCGCGGCAACGTCCCCCACCACACCCACGTCGACCGGGTGACGACGCCCGAGATGCGTCCCGTCAAGGTCGACTTGCATGATGGTCGCCTTCTGAGGATAGAACTGACGCCACGCGAAATCGCAGCCGAGCAACAGCAGCGTGTCGCACGACATCAGCGCGTGATAGCCCGCCTCACCGCCGAAAATCCCCGTCATCCCGACGTCAAACGGATTGTCGTACTCCAGAAAGTCCTTTGCTCGCGAGGTGTGCGCGACGGGCGCCTGTAACGTGTGCGCGAGTGCGACCACCTCGTCATGCGCCTTCTCGCACCCCGACCCTCCATAGATCGCGATCTTCTTGCCCCGCTCGAGCAAGGCAGCGATCCGGTCCAGTTCATGATCGGCGGGCACGATGACCGGATTCGCGCGATGGACAGCGAAGGCGGGCTCGTCCGGTGCCATAGCGCTGGAAATGTCGGCCGGCACGATCAGTACCGCAACCCCGCGTCTGGCCAACGCAGCCTGAGCTGCCATTGCGGTCTTGCGGCGCGCCTGCTCGGGAGTGCGGATTTCCTCGCAGAAGACGCTGCAGCTTTCGTAAATGGCGCGAAAATCGACTTCCTGCGGAAAATCGAAGCCAAGTTCGTCCCGCACGATCTGGCTGGCGATCAGGACCACCGGCGCACGATTGCGGTGAGATTCGAATAGTCCGTTTATGAAGTGAAGACTGCCCGGGCCACACGACCCGGCACAAAGCGCAAGTTCGTTCGTCAGCATAGCATCCGCCCCGGCCGCAAAGCCTCCCGCCTCCTCATGCCGGACATGAACCCAGCGAATGTCGCTTGTCCGGATCGCGTCGGTCACATGATTGAGCGTGTCACCTGGAACGCCGTAGCAGCGGCGTGCGCCAGCAGCCTGGAGCGTCTCCACGATCACTTGCGCCACTGTCGTCATATTTGTTTCCCGTATGTGTCTTTCTGGCAGGGGCAGAAACCGCCAGGGCACCGCCTGTTCCGGCTCGCTGATGCGCTTTTTCACGACTTCGTCTGCATTCGGAACACTCACACGGTATTGCTCGTTCGTGTCCTCATGAAATTCGTCGTACCGGCAGATCGCCTCACCACCCTTCACGCCCGCCGAGACCTCAAAATGGCGCGTTCTGCCCATGCTTACGTTCGAGGCAATACGGCACTCTTTTATCGCTGGCTTGCCGAGGAAGGCGGCGAACGCATCGTTCCCGAGGGGCCGGAGGTGTGGATCTGCGGCGACTGCCATCTCGGGAATCTCGGCCCGATCTCGAACGGCAACGGCAAGGTCGAGATACAGATTCGCGATCTCGATCAGGCGGTGATCGGCAACCCTGCGCACGATCTTATCCGGCTGGGCCTTTCGCTTGCTACCGCAGCGCGCGGATCAGACCTGCCGGGCGTGGTCACCGCGCGCATGATGGAAGAGATGGTCGAAGGCTACGAAGACGCCTTTGTCGACCCGGATGGCGAGGAGCAAACCGCAGATCGGGAGCCGGAGATTGTCCGCGTCGTACGCCGCCGCGCGACCGGCAGGAAGTGGAGGCATCTGGCCAAGGAGCGGCTCGACGACGTCGAGCCGAAAATTCCTCTTGGTCGCCGCTTTTGGCCACTTACCAAAGTTGAAACAACCGGCCTTCGCGACATCGTGACCCACCGGCCGGTGAGCCGCATGATCCTATCGCTCGACAGCAAGGACGAACAGCGAGCCCCGAAAATGGTAGATGCCGCCTACTGGATGAAGGGCTGCAGTTCGCTCGGTCTGATGCGGTATGCGGCAATCGTCGCGCTGGAAGGCAAGCGCGGCACGGACCACGCACTCGTCGACATAAAGGAGGCCGTCGCTCCTGTCGCGCCCATCGCACCCGGCGCCGTAATGCCGGCTGATCCGGCCGAACGGGTTCTGGCCGCAGCACGTGCCTTGTCGCCGCATCTCGGCGAACGCATGGCAACGGCACGGCTGCATGAACACTCGGTATTCGTGCGCGAACTCATGCCCCAGGATCTCAAGATCGAGGTTGAGCAGTTCTCGCGGGGTGAGGCGCTCAAGGCGGCGCGCTATCTCGCCTTTGTCGTGGGCAAGGCGCATGCACGACAGATGGAGCCGGAGACTCGTCGCAGTTGGGCGCAAACCTTGCAAAGGGGGCGCTCCAGAAATCTGGATGCCCCGTCATGGCTGTGGCGCTCAGTCGTGGACCTCGCCGGAAGGCATGAAAAAGGCTATCTCGATCACTGCAGGATGCATGCATTGAACGATTGACTATCGAGACAGCACGAACCCGCTTTCAGCGGGCAATTCCGCCTCGAACCCAGCCATTCTTCGCGCTTAGATCGCCTTCTTGTAACGATCAGCAGGACATTACCGCAGGGGCCGCGACGATATCGACAGCATTGGCAAGCGCGGTTCTGGCCTTCACCCCGGATAATGAGTGCACGGGCGACTTGCCAATGGAGAAGTCGGCGATCGTAATCGACCATGGCTCCAACAAGGCAATTTCATTGCCCCGATCGGTTCTTTAGGCGCCGTAGCGGATCACCCCGTCACGCCCATGTCATTCCCGTCGATCAGGCTGCGCTGCATTGCGAAAAGTCACTTTGGGTGAAAAGGAATTTCCGGCATGTCGCTGACCGACGCTTTCGAAATGCACCGGATCAAGGACGAGATCGCCGACAGCTTCGACGAAGAGCTGGAAATGGAGATCGACGAAAGCCGACTCGAAGCCTTGATGGACGACATGGCGGACCACCCGGACCGCGCCCAGATCGAACGTCGCCTCTATTTTCGCGAACTGTTCCGCCTGCAGCACGAACTGGTGCGGTTGCAGGAATGGGTGCAGCACAAGGGACTGAAAGTCGTCGTCGTTTTCGAAGGGCGCGATTCGGCCGGAAAGGGCGGCGCGATCAAGCGCATCACCCAGCGGCTCAATCCGCGCGTATGCCGGGTCGCGGCGCTGCCTGCGCCGAACGAGCGCGAGCGCACGCAATGGTATTTCCAGCGCTATGTCCAGCACTTGCCCGGCGCCGGCGAGATCGTTCTGTTCGACCGCAGCTGGTACAACCGCGCCGGGGTGGAACGGGTGATGGGCTTCTGCACCGAGGATGAGGTGGAGGAATTCTTCCGCTCGGTGCCGGAATTCGAACGGATGCTCGTGCGCTCGGGCATCATTCTGCTGAAATACTGGTTCTCGATCACCGACGAGGAGCAGCAGTTCCGCTTCAACATGCGCATCCACGACCCGCTCAAGCAGTGGAAGCTTTCCCCCATGGACGTGGAATCACGCCGCCGCTGGGAAGACTATACCCGCGCCAAGGAAGCGATGCTGGAACGCACGCATATTCCCGAGGCCCCGTGGTGGGTGGTGGAAGCCGTCGACAAGAAACGCGCGCGGCTCAACTGCATTTCGCACCTCCTGGACCAGATTCCCTATGAGGACGTGCCACGGCCGGAAGTGGTGCTACCCGACCGCGTGCGCAACGCGGACTATATCCGCAACCCGGTTCCGCCTGAAATGATCGTACCGCAGGTCATCTGAGGGTCAACGAAAGAAGCCCCGGCTTCTCAGGAACAGGTAAGTGGCCAGCGCGGTACCTGCCGCCACTAATGTGGCCGCAAGGGTGCCGTAGGGGCCGGTGAACGGAAGGCTTCCGGTATTCATGCCGAACAGGCCCGTCACCAGCGTGGCTGGCAGCATCAATGCGGTCATGACGGAAAGCAGGTAGAGGTTCTGATTGGTTCGCTGGCTGGACTGCAGGTCGAGTTCATCGCGCAGCAGGCGCAATTGCCCCTGTACCGCCAGGGCATCGGCATCGAGGCCCTGCAATCGCTGCGAGAGCTTCTCCACTGTCGGCAGCAGGCTTTCGGGCAGGTCCTCGTCCTGCTCCAGACGGCGGAAGACCCGCTGGGTGCCTTCCAGCATGCGGTGGATCTGCGCCAGCCGCCGCCGGATGCCCAGCAGTTGCTGGCTGGTGGGCGGGCGGTGTCCCTCGAGAAAGTCATCCTCGGCAGACTGCACATCGGCTGAAAGCCGGCGTATCACCGCATCGATGTTCTGGCTGAGGCAGCTGGTGAGCAGATCAAGCGCATTGGCGGGACCGGCGATACGCACGCCGCTGTCGATGCGCTGGCGCACGATGTCGGCCGAGCCGAGGGGATGACGGCGGGCGGTAATGATCAATCCCGGCGTGACCATGACGCGCAGCGCGCCGACACGGGCGGTATCTCCAACGTCGAAATCGCGTTCCAGATCGTGCAGGATGCAGCACACCGCATCACCGTCCACCAGCGCGCGCTGGTGCGAGTCTGAGGAAAGCAACAATTCACGGGTGGAAGGCGAAAGGCCAGGCGCGTTTTCGATCCATGTGCGCGTGCCCTGATCGGCCAGGCTCAGGTGCAACCAGCGGAACTGCCCGTCGTGCGCGCTGTCACACCGGGCGACTTCATGAGCAGCCCCGTCCGCAGCAAAGTCCAGACCCCATATGAGGCCTGGACCCGCATTGAAATCGACAGGCCGGGTGTCACCCATCACAGCAGCATCGAGAATACCGCGTACAGGCCGCCCGCCAGCAGGATGGACACCGGCAGCGTCAGCACCCATGCCATCAGCATGTTACGCAGGGTGCCCATCTGCAGGCCGGACCCGTTGGCGGCCATGGTCCCCGCCACGCCGGAAGAGAGGACGTGCGTGGTCGAGACCGGCAGGCCAAGGTGGTCGGCGGCGAAGATCGTGCCCATCGCCACCAGTTCGGCAGATGCGCCCTGCGCATAGGTAAGGTGCGACTTGCCGATCTTCTCGCCCACCGTCACGACGATGCGCTTCCATCCGACCATCGTGCCGAGTCCCAGCGCAAAGGCGACCGCCACCTTGACCCAGGTGGGAATGAAGCGGGTGCCGGCATCGAGCGACTTCTTGAACCCGTCCAGCGCACCTTTGCGCCCGTCGTCGAGGCCTGCGGCCTTATCCTTGCCCAGCCGCTTGATCGCTTCGGAGGCGAGGTACATGTCGTTGCGCACGTTCTCGGTCGCAGCGGCAGGGACCTTGGCGAGCGAACCGTATTCGTCGACCTGGCGGTCGATGTTCCTGACCAGCACCGCCAGCGCAGGCACGGTTTCGGGCTTGTAGGCCTTGTCGGCGATATAGGCGGTAACGGCGCGGCGCGCCTCACCCGGACGCATGATAGGCGCATTGCCGCCGGTAAGCGCGGCATAGGCGGCGTCGGCGCCTACATGGAATTCCCGGGTGTAGCTTTCCGGCACGGCGCGGTTCAGCGCGTAAGCCGTGGGCACGGTGCCGATCAGGATCAGCATGATCAGACCCATCCCCTTCTGGCCGTCGTTCGACCCGTGCGCGAAGCTGACACCGGTACAAGTGAAGATCAGCAGCGCGCGAATCCACAGCGGCGGCGGCGCATCGCCCTTGGGTTCCTGATAGAGTTCCTCGCTGCGGACCAGCACCTTCATCGCAAGGAAAAGTAGCGCGGCAAGGCCGAAGCCGATCAAAGGGGAGACCAGCAGCGCTTGACCGATCTCGGTCGCCTTGCTCCAGTCAACGCCTGCGGTGCCGCTCTTGCCGTGCATCATCGCATTTGCCACACCCACGCCGATGATCGAGCCGATCAGCGTGTGCGAGCTGGACGAAGGGATGCCCAGCCACCAGGTGGCAAGGTTCCACAAGATGGCCGCGATCAGTAACGCGAAGACCATCGCGAAGCCGGCGCTGGAGCCGACCTGCAGGATCAACTCCACCGGCAGCAGCGATACGATCCCGAACGCCACCGCGCCGGTCGAAAGCAGCACGCCCAGGAAGTTGAAGAACCCTGACCATACCACTGCGACGTTGGCGGGCATGGCGTTGGTATAGATCACCGTGGCAACGGCATTGGCCGTATCGTGAAAGCCGTTTACGAACTCAAACCCGAGGGCGATCAGCAGGGCCAGAAACAGCAGCAGGAACGGCAACAGCGCGATCGCGCTCATGCCGGATGCACTGGCGTCCGACCAGACACTGCAGCCGACATAGACGAGGGCGGCGACGATCGCCGCGCCGAAGCCCAGCTGGCCGGCAACGCCCAGCCCCTTGTCCATTTCAGGCCGCGCATAATCGCCGACCGCAGCAGTTGCGTTCACGGAGCTTTCCCCTTCAGAATTCCTGATTTGGTTAAGGAGATTTCGTGACATCGGTGTTGCAACCCGCAACGATCCATAACAAACTTCGAAACCGGGAAAGAGACTGCCGTTCGGACATTGGAGCGGCAATCTTGAACCCACCCCTCGTAGCGATCCCGGCCGGCCCGGCGACGGCCACCTGAAAAGCGAATGACGGCTCGGCTCCTTTTCCTGCGGGTCGACGGAGAAGCGATACAGCACCGCGCCCTCTTCCCCGATCAGCCTGCGGCGCCAGCAGCGGCATGGCGCCCGTGCGGAAAGCCCTGCCCAATCACCGCATGGCAGGTCTCCCCGTCAACGGCCGCCGCCGAGTTCGGCGATGACGCGGTTGCGCGTCATGGACAACTGCGCGACGAGGTCGGTCAGCAGATAGGCATCGCGGCGGCGCGTCCATGGCTGGGCAGACTGGGGATCGTACTGAACCGGCAGCGGCACCTCGCGCGCGACGGACGCTTTCATGCCATTATCGCGAGAGACGATCACGCAGCGCTTCACATGGTCGCGGTGCCCCACGACGGCGACCTTGCCCAGCGCCTGCGCGGAACCAGCGTGGGCGACCGCCGCCTTGGCGACGCCATCGGTGCTCAGGTAGATCGTCTTGCCGTCCGCTCCCTTGGTGGGATGGATGGACACGACGTCCGTCATGCCATGCTTTTGCGTCAGGACCTGCGCGATCTCCCACTGCGCATAGACACGCACGCGCCGAGCGCGCGCGATGGCATGGACGGCTTCCGCCAGCAGCGCATTGATCGGCCCCGGCTCCGGCGTCTCCGCGCCATCGGAAAGTCCGGTGTTGGGATCGACCTTTCCGGTCTGCGACCGATAGCCGAAGCTGTAGGCGACCACGCTGTCGGCTTCGCGCAGTGGGCACGTCGGATATTCCCAGTGAAATCCCGCTTCGGTGATATGCGCGGCCAGTTGCCGTGCAACCGCCTGGTCGCCCAGTTCGCCATCCAGCGTCTTCACCATTAGGCGCTCCAGGGCTTCTATGTCGCCCCCTACGCCCGGGGCGCCCAAAGCAGCCCCCAGGGCGGAAGGGGCGAAGGCGCCCTTAGCAGCCAGCAAACCGGTCGGCGCACCGATCAGCAACGCGCGGCGTGTGGTCATGAAAGTCTCCCGTGATTGAAAGGCCGGGTCGGTCGCCCGGCCCGGCCGTCTGGCTTCAGAAGCTGACGTTGACGAAGCCGCCGACCGTCCGGCGCGCGTTGGGCGAGGTGTAGTGGAGCAGGCCAAGCACGCCGTACTGCTGCCATCCGGTCGAGAAGTACTTGTCGAACAGGTTGCGTGCGTAGACGCCGACCTCGATCGGGCGGTTGGGCAAGGTGAAGCTGAGACGGCCGTTCACCAGACCATAGCCGGACACATGCGAGTAGGCGGGCTGGCCCACGACGGTCCAGTATTCGCTGCGATAGGCATAATCCGCATGCGCCTTGAAGCCGAGGCCCGAGCCGAATTCGTGATCGTAGTCGATCGCCGCCGTACCCGACCATTCCGGCGCATTGGTCAGCCGCGAACCGGTGTAGTTGGTCGTGGCATTGTAGACGTAATTGGTGAACTTGGCGTCGGTGTAGGTCACCGCGCCCGACAGCTGCAGGCCGCGCATGGGCTGAACCACCAGGCTGCCTTCGATACCCTGGGTGCGCAGGCCGCCGGCATTGCCGATCACGGTGGCGTTGATCGTTCCGCCCGCACCATCGGGGATCTGCGTCAGGATCGTCGCCTGGAAGTCCTTGAAGTCCGAACGGAACGCATCGAGGTTGAAACGCAGGCGTCGGCCGAACCATTCGGACTTTATGCCGGCTTCCCAGGCCTTCACCGTCTCGTCCTCATAAGGCGCGTACTTGTTGCCGACGAAGGCGATGCCCGCAGGCTTGTAGCCGGTCGAATAGGTCGCGTAGAGCATGACGTTGTCCGCCACCTGATACGTGGGCGCGATGCGGAACGAGAAATTGTCGCCTTTCACACGGCCGAATTCGTAGGCGGGCGCCGCGCTCGAAGCGGTGAAGGCGGGCGTGTATCCCGCGATCGGCTCGGGGTTGATAGTGACGTAGTCGATGCTCTGCGAATTGTTGTCGTGCGTGTAACGGCCGCCCAGCGTGAGGGCGAAGCGCGGGGTGAAGTTGAACTTGAGCTGGCCGAAGGCGGCCATCGTCTCATTCACCGAGTCGAACAGCGAGGTATTGCCGTCCTCGCCGATGGCGCCCGTCAACGCGATAAGCGTGGGCAGCGGCGTACCTGCACTGTCGTAGAGCGGCTGCCCGCCGGTGGACCACTGCAGCTGCGTCTGGCGCGCATGCAGGCGGTTATAGAAGGCGCCGACCAGATATTCCACGAAGCCGCCGGTGGGCGATGCCAGATGGATTTCCTGGCTGAACTTGTCCGTATCGAGCTGGCCCAGATTGAAGGGGATATACGCATAGCGATCGTAAGGCGTCAGGCTTGCCGGCGTCCAGTTGTCGTAGCGGGTGGCACGGTAGGCGGTGATCGAGGTCAGGTCGTGATCGCCCAGCCTGGCATTGGCCCGCAGGGAAGTGCCCCATTCCTCGGTGACGATCTGGCCGAAAGATGAATCCGCCGTGTCTGCGCTCTGCGGCCCGGGATAGACGCCCAGTTCGTTGAGGATCGCGGTGACTGCCGCAGACTGGCCGGAAACGGGCGTACGAACACTGCTATCCCAGTGATAGGCATAGTCGCCCGAAAGGATCAGGTTGAAGCTGTCCGAAGGCTCCAGATAGAGCCGCGCGCGGCCGCCGTACTCGTGCTGCGAGCCGACCTTGCGGTTCAACGTCACATTGCGGCCGAAACCGTCGAAAGCCTGGTCGAAGCCGGATACGCGCAAAGCCGCGATCGGGCCGAGCGGGACGTTGGCGGTGGCGTTGAGGATACGCTCGTCATGCTCGCCGAAGCTGGCGCTGGCACGCAGGGACCACTCGTCCAGCTTGGGCTTCGTGGTGCTCACCGCGATGACGCCCGAGGTGGCGTTCTTGCCGAACAGTGTTCCTTGCGGGCCCATCAGGACGTCGACGCGGTCGATGTCAACGAGGCCGGTCAGGCCATTGGCGCGCTGACCGTCCATCACCACGTCATCGACGACGACGCTGACCGACTTGGCGTTCGAGAAGTCGAACGACGTGCTGCCGACACCGCGAATCTGGAACGCGGCGCCCTGGGTGGGATCGTACTGCACCCCCGGCATCGTGTACTGCAGGTCGGTGACCGACGTATACCCGGTCTTGGCCAGGGTCTCGCCGTCGATCGACTGGATCGCCAGCGGCACCTTCTGGCTGCTCTCCGCACGGCGCTCTGCGGTGACGGTGATCTCGGGAAGCGCGTCGTCCGCAGCGGAGGCTTCCTCGGCCTGCGCAGCGAATGCCCAGCAGGGCGCAACCGCACTGGCCAGAATCGTCGAGAGAAGGTGGATCGTACGCTTGCGCTGAATAGCAGACATGGGAGGGTTCCGTCCTGTTGACCGGGGTCTTCAGGACGCGCCTCTAGAGTTCGCCGATGACTCTTTTGAGACAATCGTATGGTATTTTTTTCGCTATTATATGCAATTTCAAAACTAATGTACGGCTCAAACTAAAGTGACTAACAGGTCGCGCATATCAGGCCATTCCGCCCGTTCCGCCAATACCCGCAGGCCATTGCCGATCGAGGCCATGACCATGGCCTGCACGCGCGCGCGGTCGGAATTCACCGCGATGCCTAGCCACTGCGCATAAAGCGCATGGACGTTTTCCGCGCGGCGGCGGCGCATATCGATGGCGAAAGGACGAAACGCCGGGTCGCCCAGAGCCGACAGTGCGCATTCGTGAGTCAGACGGATGATATCGCCATTGCCCAGGCGTGCGCCAGTGGCGTGGATCTGGCTGCGCAAGCGCCGGTATACCGCTTCCACGCCCGCGAAGAGGACATCGCGATGCGTCGGGAAGTGATGCGCCACGCTGGACGCCGCGATGCCGGTCGCCTGGGCGACGGTGCGGTGAGACAAAGCGCCCACTCCCTGCTCCACGATGATATCAGCGATTTTTTCGGCGATGACGCCCTTGGGGCCGAGCAGGACGGGCGACACTTCATCAAAGGCCGCTGCGGCCGGTATCGCCAGCCGCTCGACCAGTGCCATGTGCCATCGGGTCACCGCCGGATCAGCAGGTAAGGAGCCGCTGCGCAGCATGCCTCTCACGGTTGAATGCCGCAGCAGCCGATAATCCGGCTCATCCGCAAAGAGAATGGAAAAGACCTGTTCATCGAGACAGTAGCGGGTGATGAGGCGCGCCAGCCTCTGCCCTTGCGCCGAAGAGGCCAGCAGATCGCGCCACAGTCCCTCCCCCTCTTCGAACAACGTCGCAATAGCGGGTAGCGCGTACGGCTCACGTCCAGCCGTCAAGGCCAGTTCACACACGACGATCGCAGACGTACGCCGTGATCCAGCACCCTGGTCCAGCCATTCGCAGATGAGGTCCGGCAGGATACCGCTCGCCACCGGATCGTGATTGCCAATCCGATCCCGCCATTCCATGCGCGCTGCGGCAGCCAGTTCGATCTCACGATCCAGCACGGCGGCGATCAATGCCGCACGATCACCGATGCGATAGCTGATCGAACCGACCGAAGTAGCAGCGGCTTCTGCGACGCTGCGCAAGCTCATTCCTGCGATGCCCTTCGTAGCGATCACGCTACGTGCTGCGTCGACAACGCGCTGCGTTTCCAACTGTTTTGCAACTGACTTTGATATGTTTTCCGAGGCCATAGCACATGGCATATCGCCATTTACACTGTAGTCTACCGCCCTTTTCCAGCCGACACCCGGACGTTGTTTCGGGACAGCAAACGCGAAAATCGGGTCATATCTTCAATACAATAGCCGCGCCCCATCATGATGTTTTCGCGTTTAATTACATATCTGCACCGTCATGAACCTCATCAGCGAAGTGGCAAGGCACCACACATGATCCGCGATGGCGCCCCTTACCATGTCTCAAAGTTGCGTCGTAACCAGACAGCCAACCTACCTTCTAATGGACTATGGCAAAGTAAAGGCCACTACAGAATCACCTGATGTGGTCTGCATGTACGCGTGCCCGCCTGCCGCAATCACTACATACTGCTTTCCCGTTTTTCTTGACACATAAGTTATCGGGGTGGCTTGCCCGCCCGCTGGGAGACGCCCCTTCCAGATTTCCCTTCCCGTCGTCGTGTCGAATGCTCGTAGATAATTGTCCATCGCCGCGCCTATGAAGGTAACGCCACCTGCCGTATTAGCCGATCCACCTAGGTTGAATGCGCCGGGCAATGGTATGCCGAGTGGCGCAGTATCCGCAGACGTGCCGAAAGTCCGACTCCAGGCGATCTTGCCAGTCGCGAGATCGACCGCCGCAAGCTTCCCCCATGGCGGAGCTGCGCAAGGGATGCCCAGAGGAGAAAACATCGGCAGCAAGCTGACACCATAATTGGTTCCATATTGCGGAAGGTAACCCGGTGCGTGGGAATCCTTTGCCATCGCCGGTCGATCCGTGTTGGCGCCATGACGGAACAAGCGCACTTCCTGCGGAATAGCCGCCGAGTTCACGATCATCAGATTGCGCTCAGGATCGATGCTGACGCCACCCCAGTTGAGGATACCGAACGTTCCGGGCCACTGCAGTATTCCGCGTTCCGACGGCGGTGTGAACATGCCTTTATAGTCAAGCGATCGAAAGCGAATCCGACACCACATCTGATCGAGCGGCGTAGCCCCCCACATGCCAGCTTCCGTCAGAGGCGCCGGAGCGAAAGATGCAAAACCTGTGGGATAAGGCTGCGTGGGTGAGTAACGTTCACCTGGCAGATTCCCACGCGGGACTGGGCGCTCCTCGACCGGTGTAAGCGGTTTGCCGGTAGCACGATCGAGAACGAAGATTTCACCGCGCTTGGTCGGAACGATCAGCGCTGCAACTTTACGACCCTTCAGCACGAAATTCACAGCGCTGGGCTGGGCCGGCAAATCGTAATCCCACAAGTCGTGATGTACCGATTGGAACGCCCAGCGCACCCGTCCGCTGGTCACGTCCAGCGCTACGATCGAGCTGGCGTACCGTTCCAGCATCGGCGAGCGATGGGTGCCGACGTGATCAGGCGTCGCGTTGCCCGTGGGCACGTACACAAGACCCAACGCAGGATCGGCGCTGAAGGCGGTCCAGGCATTGACTGAACCGCGCGTCCACTTTTCGCCGGACTTGAGCGGCGGGGCATCGTCCGGACGGCCACTGTCCCAAGCCCAGAGCAACTTGCCACTCTTCACATCGAACGCGCGCACGACGCCGGAGGGGTCATCCTTGGTGTAGTTGTCACGCACATAGGCGCCCAGGATCGCCGTGTTGCCGACGATGACTGGCGGTGACGAGGTGTAGGAGCGGAACGGGTCCACATCACCCAGTCCTTCATCAAGGTTCACGGTCCCACCCTTCCCGAAGTCCGGACAGGGCGCGCCGGTTGCCAGGTCGCTTGCAAGGAAACGACCATCCACAGTCATGCTGAGGATCCTCCTGGCGCAGATCCCCGTTGCGGCAGGGTCGGCATGATAGGACACGCCGCGGCAGTTGAGCATCTGCGCATTGCCGATTTGCGTATGCGGATCGCGTAGCCAGATCTGCCTACCGGTATCGGCGTCGAGAGCGAAGACTTTGCCGGTAGGCGAGCAGAACACGACCTTGTCGTCCACCATCAGCGGCGTCGCCATGAAGGAAATGGACTTGATCTCAGGCCGCTTGGCCTTGGTGTCACCGGTTTTGAAGGACCATGCCTGTTTGAGCTTCGCGGCATTGACCGGGGTGATCTGCGCGGCCGGTGAATGGCGGGTGCCTGACAGGTTCGCGCCATAGTCCGTCCACTCCGCGCTTCCTGGGCTCACCGGAGCGAGGGGGTCTACGCGACCGGGCGATACATCGAAGACAGGCACCGTCAGGAACGTCCCAAGCAGCGCCAGTGCCGCGACCAGCACGACCGCGCCGGGCCCCCAGCGCGTCCTGGCGTCGGAAGCGGAAGTCAGTCGTCGGCGCAGCCACGGCAGCACCAGAACGGCGCCGATCACCGTCGGCCCCGCAAGACGCGGCAGGAGCTGCCAGAACTGTACGCCGACCTCCCAGAAGGCCCAGATCACGGTGCCTAGCAGCATCGCCGCATAGAGCCAGAGTCCCCGCCCATCGCCCCTCCAGAGCAGTGCCCCGGACGCCGTGCAGGCCAGCCCGGCCAGCAGGTAATACGCCGATCCCCCCAGCGTCAGCAGCCTGACGCCACCGACGAGGAGCACCGCTCCAATCGCGATCAGCACTGCTCCCGCCAGCCAGCGCGGCCAACGGGCTTCCTTCCCGTCCTTCATTCTCGCGTCCTCTCCCGGAGGTCTGTTTCGGTATCGCGCGAAGCCGCCCTCAGCCCGTCTCGATCACCGCGATCGGCTCGCGCACGTCCACCGTCTCGCCCTCCACGGCGATGATGCGCAGCAGCATGCCGGATACCGGGGAGGGCACTTCCACCGTGGTTTTCGCGGCTTCCACCTCGACGAGATTCTCGCCTTCCTCGACCGCGTCGCCCGGCTGCTTGAGCCAGCGGACGATCTCGCCGTCCTGCATCCCCATGCCGTATTGCGGCAGGACCATCGTGAATTCGGCCATGTTCGCTCCTCAGGCTGACTGGAACTCAACGGCACCTACGAGGCGCCTGGCGGCACTCACGATGCGCTCCACCGAGGGATAGAGCGGCTTTTCGATGAGCGGACTGAACGGCAGGTGCGTATCGGGAGTCGTGATCCGCACCACCGGCGCGCGCAGGGCCTCGAACGCCTCCTCGACGATGGTGGCGGCGATCTCACTGGCGGCGCTGCAGGTGCGGTTGGCCGGATCGACGCAGATCGCGCGGCCGGTCTTGCGCACCGAGCGCAGGATCAGATCGCGGTCGAGCGGGACCAGCGTGCGCGGGTCGATGACCTCCAGCGAGATGCCTTCTCCCGCCAGTTGCTTCGCGGCCTTGAGCGCGACGTTGACCCCGCCGGCGATAGCGACGACGGTGATGTCGGTGCCTTCGCGCTTGATGTCGCCCTTGCCGATGGGGATCAGGAAGTCGGGATCGTCAGGCACTTCTGCCTTGTTCATCCAGCAGGTGCCGTCCTCGAAACTCATCACCGGATCGTCGTCGCGGATCGCGGACTTGAGCAGGCCCTTCATATCGGCGGCATCGGAGGGACAGATGATCTTGAGGCCCGGCATGTTCATGAACATCGGGTAGGGCCGGTCGGAATGCTGCGCAGCATTGGAGTTGCCGTAGAACATGCAGGAGCGCAGCACGAGCGGCAGCTTCGCCTGTCCGCCGTAGATGTAGCGGGACTTGGCGATGATCGAGCAGATCTGGTCCATCGCCGGATAGAGGAACGAGGACAGCGTCGCATCGACGATGGGCCGCATCCCCACCATCGCCGCGCCGCCCGCCGCGCCGATGAAGCCGTTCTCGGAGATCGGCGTGTCGCGGATGCGCTCCTCGCCGAAGCGCTCGACGAAGCCGGTGGTGGTGCCGAAGACGTTGCAGCGAATGTCCTCGCCCATCATGAAGACACGGGGGTCGCGCTCCAGCTCTTCGGCCTGGGCCTGCTGGATGGCTTCGAGGAAAGTGATCTTGGCCATGATTGCGGTTCCTTCTCAGGCGTGCGCCAAAACGTCGTCGGGGATCGGCAAGCGATCGACGAAGACGTGGTCAAAGGCCTCCTCGAAGACCGGGTATGCGCTCTCGCGCGCGAAGTTCAGCGAATCCGTCACTTCCTCGGCGATTGCCGCGTCGATGGCGTCGAGATCGCCCTCGGCCACGCCATCGGCGAGCAGGCGCGCGCGGTAGAGCGTGATCGGATCGCGTGCGACCCAGTCGTCATGCTCCGGCCCGCGCGGGGTGAGGTCGCGGCCCATGTTCACCGCGTGGTCACGGTAGCGGTAGGTCTTGGTCTCGATCAGCGTCGGCCCCTTGCCGGCACGAGCACGGTCCACCGCCTCGCGCACGGCCTCCTCGACGGCGTCCACGTCCTGCCCGTCGACGATGACGCCGGGGATGCCGTAGCCATGCGCGCGGTCCGCGACATTGACGCCCGCCACGGCGGCGGAAGTCGGCGTGGACATGCCGAAGCGGTTGTTCTCGCACACGAAGATCGCGGGCAGCTTCCATACAGCGGCAAGGTTCATGCCTTCATGGATCGCCCCTTCGCTGGAGGCGCCGTCGCCGAAGAAGCACAGCGCAACGCGGTCCAGCCCCTGCAGCTTCGCGCCCAATGCTGCACCTGCCGCGACCGGGCCGCCGGAGCCGACGATGCTGGTTTCGCCCAGGCTGCCCATCGCGAAATCGGACAAGTGCATCGAGCCGCCCTTGCCCTTGCACACGCCCGTCGCCTTGCCGAGCAGTTCGGCCATGAGCGGGCGCAGCGTCGATCCCTTGGCGATCGGATGGCCGTGGCTGCGGTGCGTGCCGACCATGTAGTCGTCGTCGCGCAGCGCCATGCAGGCGCCGACGCCCGAAGCCTCCATCCCCGCATAGGTGTGCAGCGCGCCGGGGATCTCGCCTGCAGCATGGATGGATTCGGCCTTGGTCTCGAACTGGCGGATGCGCTGCATCCGGCGGTACTTCTCAAGCCTGCGGTCGTTGTCGCCGATGGCGGTCATCGCTCTCTCCTTTTCTTGGGGTTCGTCATTGCGAGCGGCGCGAAAGGGTTCAGCGCCGCGCAAACCGCCCTGGATTGCTTCACTACGCTCGCAATGACGAGAGTGAGGGGTGTTCCTGCACTCGTCATTGCGAGCGACGCAGTCGCGCGGCAATCCAGCCCGGGGCCGTCCGGCCTGGCCCGTCGCACCTCATGCTGCGTTCGCAGGCTCGGGCGTCACCGCCTCGAACAGTTCGAGCGGGGCCGCGTACATCGGTTCGGGAGCGCCCGCGGTGATCGCGTAGACGTTCTCCATGTGGCACGGCCCCAGCTTCGCGCCGAAGTAGAGGCTGTCGAGCGAGATCAGCATCCCCTCCTCCATCACGAAGCCCTGCTTGACCCCGGCCAGCCCCGCCGCCGGGAAGGGCAGCGGGATTTCCAGCGGCATCAGGCCGATGCCGTGCGCCACGACCAGCAGCTTTTCGGGCGTGGCGATGCCGTTGGCCTTCAAATGCTCGTAGCCGATTGCGGGCAAACTGGCGGTGGAGACGCCGGGGCGCAGCTGATCCACCATCTTGAGGAAGGCGTCGCGCAGGACGTCGTGCTGGTGGCGGTACTCGGCGCTGGCTCTGCCGACGACGGCGGTGCGGTTGATGTCCACCCAGAAGCCGTCGTGGATGCCCTGCGTCTCCAGGATCACGATGTCGCCGCGCCGCAAGGCCCGGTTGCCGCGCGTGCGGAACAGGTCGGGAATGAACTCGTCCGCCTCGTAAGCGCCGCCGAACAGCATCGCGCCTTCGTCGACGGGGATTACTTCGTTGCGGACCATGAAGTCGCAGATGCGTGCCTGCACGTCGTTCCAGTCGGCGCCTTCGTGGAGCAGCGATCCGGCGTGGGCGATGATGCGGTCCGCCAGCTTGCCCAGCTTGCGGTAGCGCGCCAGTTCGCCGGGGGTCTTCACCACACGCACCCGCATCATGAAGTCGAGCACGTCGGAGTATGCGTGCGGAACGGCGGCCGAAATGCGCGCGGAGACGCGGTGCTCGTCGAAGCCGATCGCCTTGCCCGCCATGCCGTGATCGACAAGGCCCGAAGCAATGGCGGCGGCGATGTCGGGCTGGCAACTGCCCCTGATCGCGCCCATCATCCCGGCGGCGTCCTCGGCCAGCTGGCCGCCGTTGCGATCGGGATCGATGTAGCGGCTGACCTCGCAGAAGTTGAGCATGTCGAACGTCCGCACCTCGCCGAAAGTGCAGGCGTCGCCGTCCTTGTTGAGCACCGCGACGAGGCCGAGGTTCGCCTCCGGGATCACCAGCGTCAGCGGTTTCGCCGGGTCGGCATAGACGATGGCGGCGGCCATCGGCTCCATCTGCTGCCAGCGTTCCAGGATCGAGTGATAGCCGACCGCATAGCGCACGTCGTGCGGATGGCTGAGCACGACCGCCTCCAGCCCCTCCGCCGCCATCATCGCGCGCAGCCGGTCGGCGCGGGGATTGGATGCGTTGGTCGATCTTGGGGTCATGCCGCTTCCTCCAGCCCCTCGTTGGCGACGTTGGAGATGACCTCGCCCTTGGCCACGTCGCGCAGGAATTCGTGGTTGAGGATGAAGCGGATCTCGCCCGCATCGTCGAGGAAGGCGACGGCGCCGTGGCCCATGAAGAGATATTCGGTCACTTCGTCGCAGCGCGCCTCGTTGTGGCGCGAGCCGATCGGTTCGTAGCCGTAAGTCCCCGCAGGCGCCGAGCCGACGTCGTAGATCAGTTCGCCCTTGGTGACGAAATACTGCCCGTGTCCCAGATGCCAGTGCGGGGCGAAAGTTGCGCCGGGCTCCATGTGGACCCACAGGACCCAGTCGCCGGTCTCCTCGCTGTAGCGCAGCAGCCGGATCGTGGTGCCGGTGCCGAGCGATACTTCGTGGCAGTCGTTGATGTTGACGATGAGGTCGCCGAGTTTTCCGGCATCGTGCTGAACGGTCATGGTTCTTGTCCTCTCGTTGGGAATTACATCGTTGCGGTAAGGCCTTCGTCGGCGGGGATGACCGCGCCGTGCAGCGCGCTCGACTTGTCATCGAGCAGGAAGCAGACGAGCTGGGCGATCTGCTCGGGGTCCATGAAGAACTGGCGGCGCGGGCTGGGATGACCGTCCATCAGCGCGGCGATGGCCTGCTCGCCCTCCGGCGTACGCAAGCTCGCGGTCAGCGGCGTCGCCACCGCGCCGGGGCAGACGCAGTTGATGCGGATGCGTTTGGGGCCAAGCTCCGCCGCCAGCGTGCGCGCCAGCATGGCGACCCCGGCTTTGGAAGCACTGTAAGCGCTGTCGCCCGCGCGGCCCGCCGTACCGCTGACCGAGCCGATGAACACGATGGCCCCGCCGCCCGCCTCGATCATCGCAGGCAGCACCGCCTGGGTGACGTAGAAGCTGCCCTTGAGATTGACGTCGATATGCCGGTCGAACAGTGAAAGCGGGCTTTCCGGCACCGGGTTGGGCGCCCAGATCGCCGCGTTGTTGACCAGCAGCGTGACCGGGCCGAGCGCCGCCTCGATGCCCTGCACCGCCGCCGCGACGGCAGCGGCATCGGCGATGTCCACCTGCGTCGCGTGCGCCAGCGTGCCCTCGGCCACGGCCTTGTCGAGATCGGCCTGCGGCACCTCGGACAACACCGCGACCTTTGCGCCCGCCTCGGTCAGCAGCTTGGATACGGCGGCGCCGATGCCGCTGGTGCCGCCCGTCACGACGGCGACTTTTCCGCTGAGCCCACTCATTGCGCGGTGAACCCGCCATCGACGATCAGTTCAGAGCCGTGCATGTACCCGGCCTCATCGGAGGCGAGGAAGCGCACGGTCTTCGCGACGTCGATGGGATCGGCCATGCGCCCGATCGGATGCGCGGGGGCGAGCCCGGCCGCGGCTTCCTCGACGCTGGCGGCGAAACCGTTGTCGACGATGCGCTGGAGGATGTGATCGACCATGCCGGTCTTGACGCCGCTGGGGTGCACCGAGTTGACCCGCACCTTGTAGCCCAGCGCGGAGAACTCCATCGCGCAGGCCTTCACGAACAGCGTCACCGCGCCCTTGGAGGTGCAGTACCCGACATGCAGTGGCGAACCGATCTTGCCCGCGACCGAGGAGATCACCACCACCGATGCCCCATGCGGCAGGCTCTCGCCCGAGCGCTTGAGCAACTGCGCCGCCACCTTGGTGCCGAGGAACGGGCCGTCGACGTTGACCGCCATCTGCTTGCGCCACTGCTCGATGGTGGTGTTCTCCATCTTCTCCACCACCACGATCCCCGCGACGTGGACCAGCACGTCGAGGCGCCCGTACTGCGCCTCCACCGCGCCGATCGCCGACTGCCAGGACACCTCGTCGGTCACGTCGAGCGAGAGATAGGAATCGCCCTGCCAGCCCCCTGCCTCCGCGGGGAGGTCGGCGCCGATGACGGTCGCACCTGCCTCGGCCAGCTGGCGCGATATCTCACTGCCGATGCCGCCGGTGCATCCGGTGACGAGGGCGATGCGTCCTTCAAGCGAACCGGTCATGCGTGAACTCCTGCCTTGGCGGCTTCACCCAGAAGGTCGAAGACGCGGATGTCGGGGTCGCCGTCGAGGCAGGCGTAGCCCTCCGCCGACATGGCGACGTGGTAGGGGCGGTTCGCATGCGCTTCCTTGGCGGCGATGTCGGTGAAGATCTCGGTGAAGGCAAAGGCGTTCGGGTCCTCGCGCGATTGCATGACCTGGAACAGCAGCGTATCGGCCTCGTTGGCGCGCACGTCCTTCTGCAGCTGCGTGGTCAGTTCGATGAAGCGCTGCGTCTTGTCCGGCTTCGTGCGGACATGCATGATGACACCAATCATATCGGAGAGGACCTTTCGTCATGTGGGGGGAAATGCTGGCCGAAGCGGCGCGCGTCGCGCAGGGGCCGGACCCCGTGGCAGCCCGGCCGTTGGTAGACCGTCTGCTCTCCGCGAAGCCGGGAGATGCCGACGCGCTGACACTGGCCGGGATCGTCGCCCAGCGCACCGGGCGCATGGAAGATGCCGTGCGCGCCTTCGGCGATGCCTGTGCCGCCGATCCGCGTGATGCCGGACGCCAGCAGAACCTGGGCGTCGCGCTCAAGAACGCGGGCGCTTACGAAGAGGCGCTGCAGGCCTTCGCCGCCGCGCTGGAACTGCGCCCCGGACATGCCGCGACGCTGGCCAACCTCGGCTCCTGCCTGATCGCGGCGGAGCGGTATGAAGAGGCGCTGGAGGTGCTGACGCAGGCCGGAGACAGCGCCGATGCGCTCAACAATACCGGCGTCGCACTGGCCCGGCTGGGACGACATGGCGAAGCGGTTACGCGTTACCGGCGCTCGCTGGAACTGCGGCCCGGGCACCTCGACACGGCGCTGAACCTTGTCGATGCGCTTGCCGCCTGTGGAGAGCGGGACGAGGCGGAAAGCCTCGTCGGGCAAATCCTGCGCGTACAGCCCGGCAACCCACGCGCGGCAAACCAGCTTGGCCTCATGCGCGAGCGGGCTGGCGATTACACAGGTGCAGTGAATGTGCTGCGCCGCGCCTTCGATCCGGCGCAACCCAACCATGCGCTCGGCATCAATCTGGTGCGGGCGATGATCCGCGCCGGGCAGGAGCGCGATGCGCTGGGCGTCTGCGGTAAACTCGTCGCCACGCAGCCGAGCGTCACCACGCCGGTGGCGCTGGCCCTCGCCGCCTTCGAGAAGCTCGGCTGGACCGGCGATCGCGAACGGATCATGGCGCTCGACCGCTTCGTCACCGTGCATGACATCGACGCCGCGCCGGGCTTCGAAGACCTCGCGACGTTCAACGCCGCGCTGGTGGAGGAACTGCGTGCTCACCCCTCGCTGACGTTCGAGCCGGAGGGCCTCGTCACCCGGCAGGGCCGCCAGAGCGCCGATCTTGCCGATGCGCGGAGCCCGGCGATCGGCGCCCTTGCACGGATCGCCCGCGATCATCTTGCCAGTGCCCATGCACGCCTTGCCGAGGAACCCGCCGACCACCCCCTGCTCCACGCGTTGCCCGAGGAGTGGAGCCTGACCCTGTGGGGCACGATCCTGCGCCCCGGCGGCGAGGTCGGCCCGCATATCCATGCCCCCAACTGGCTCTCGGGCGTCTATTATCCCGAGTTCGAGGGTGAGGACGGCGCTTTCGCCATCGGCCTGCTGCCAGAGGAACTGGGCGGCGGCGGCACGCCCGTCACCTACCCGCCGCGCGCGGGCCGGATGATCCTGTTCCCCTCGTATCTCTGGCATGCCACCCTGCCCTTCGGCGGCGACAAGGAACGCATCAGCTTCGCTTTCGACCTCGTCCCCAAGGGCATCGGCCGCGCGCACAGGCTGCCCTGAAACTCCACCTTCGTTACTGCGAGCACAGCGAAGCGATCCAGCGCCTCGCAAACCGCCCTGGATTGCTTCGCTCCGCTCGCAATGACGGCATGGGGGGGCGTCATCACGAAGCGAAAGAAGGCTAACCTCCCCCTGCGGCGCACGAAACCGCAGGGGAAGGCCGGCTCGGCGCAGGCCCGCACCTGCCCGTGAGGAGAGCGCCGCCACCATCGTCAGAACTTCACCGAGCCTTCGACGCCGAAGCTCCTCGGCGGGGCGTAGTTGGTGAAGTTGAACAGCCCCGCGACCGAGTTGGCCGAGACGCGGTAGACTTTGTCCAGCAGGTTGCGACCGAACACCGCGACGCGGAAGCGCTCGTCGGGATCGGTCCAGCCGATGCTTGCCCCCACCAGCGTGCGCGCCTGACCTTGCGAATAATCGGCGTTGAGCGTCGTGGATTCGTACTGTGCCTGATAGTTGACGTCTGCGTTGAGCGAGACGACGCCCCAGTCGGTCGGCGGGAACTCGTAATGCACGTTCCCGCTGGCCGTCCACTTGGGCGCATTGCGCAGCTTGAGGTAGGAAGCATCGTCGTTGATACCGTCACCGTTCACGTCGGTGCTGAACTCGTCGTACTCCGCCTTCTGCCAGCCGACCGAGGCGCCCATCGTCAGGCCCACCACCGGCGCGGCGGAGATTTCGAGTTCGATGCCCTTTACGTGGGCCTTGCCCGCATTGGTCGTCCGCGTCTCCTGCCCCGGCAGGCCTGTGATCGGATCGATGAAGGGGACCACCGCGTCGCGCTGCAGATCGTTGTACTTCACATAGAACGCCGCGATGTTGACGCGCAGCTTGCGATCGGCCGTCTCGGTCTTGAAGCCCAGTTCGAAGCTGTCGGCGGTCTCCTCGCGGAACGGCAGCGCCGACGTAGCGGACATCGCCTGCTCGTTGTAGCCGCCAGACTTGTAGCCCTGGCTGTAGGTGAAGTAGTTGTTGATCCCCGGCGCGATCTCCCAGCGGTACCCGGCGCGCATCGTCGGCTTCGAGAACTTCGCGCTGTCGCTGTACTCGGGCCAGAACCCCGTCGCGATGGTCGAGCGGCGCACTTGCGGACGCACCGCGAAGTCTTTGCTTTCCTTGGTGTAGCGTGCACCGACGAAGACCGAGAACGGGTCGGCGACCTTGTACTCCGCCTCACCGAACACCGCGTAGCTGTCGACCTTGTAGTTCGCGGTGGACTGGTTCGGGTCGGTCAGCGCAGTGGGGTCGCCCAGGAAGCGCAGGAAACCGAGGAAGCTGGTAGCATTGGCGTCCAGCTTCTGCCCCCAGTACATGCCGCCCACGGTGAACTTCAGGACGTCCGAGAAGTCGGAGCTGAACCTTGCCTCGAGGCTGTACTGCTTGCGCACGTCCTCACGCGTGGAGACGAACAGATAGGCGTTCTCGCCCGTATAGTCGGAAGGCAGCTTGGACTGCACCCGCCGCCAGCCGCCGACGACGGTGATCGTGCCGACGTCATCGACCGAATGCTCGCCGCGCAAATAGACGCCGTCCACATCGACGCGGTGACCATCGAGCGTGCCCACGCAAGTCGGCGCGGTGGCCGAACCTTCGCACAGCGTGGTGCCGGTCTTGTAGGGGCTCTGCCCGGTGGTCTGGATGCCGGGAAACCCGACCACGTCGATCAGGAAACCCGGAGGCGTCTCGTTGACCGAGGGCGGACTGTCGCCGCGATCGCGCAGCAGTTCGTAGGTGAGCAGGATGTTGGTGTCGTCGGTCGGCTCCCACAGGAGCTTGGCGCGGGCGCTGAAGTAGCGCGATCCGCCCCAGCGCTGGCCGCGTCCGGGTACGCCCTCGAAGCCGTCGACGTCGTTGTTCTTGGTCAGGCGGTAGTAGCCGTCGCTCTCCTGGAACGATCCAGCCGCGCGGAAATAGAGGTTGTCGGCCAGCGGGATATTGATCGCGGCCTTGACGTCCTTGGTGTTGAAGCTGGAATAGCCGAGCCGCACTTCGCCGCTGAAGCCGGGCTCCGGCTTCTTGGTGATGACGTTGACGACGCCGCCCACGGTGTTCTTGCCGAACAAGGTGCCCTGCGGTCCGCGCAGGACCTCGATGCGCTCCACGTCGAACAGGTCGAACAGCTGGGTCTGGACGTGGGCGAGGACGAAGTCGTCCACCACAACGCCCACGGCGGGCTCGAAGGTCAGGATGATGTCGCCGGTGGACTGGCCGCGAATACCGATCGAGGCGGCGTTGAAGCCCGGCACGTTGGTGATGACCACGTTGGGCACGTCGCCCGCAAGCGCGCGGATGTCGGTGGCGAACTTGTTCTGGATCGCCGTCTCGGTGAACGCGGAAACCGCCACCGGCGTGTCCTGCAGCGATTCCGAGATGCGCCGCGCGGTGACGACGATGTCCTCCAGACCGCCCTGCTGCGGTGGCGGATCGGCCTGTGGCGGCGCGGAAGCCGGAGCGCCTCCCGGTGTGCTCTGTGCGATCGCAGTGGTGCTGACGCTCGCCAGAAGCCCCGTGGCGAAAGTCGTGAAGACGCAATTCAGGTGTCGTTTGCCGATCATGTTCTTCCCCTCCGAACCGACTGCCTTCGTCTGGTCATGGGCAGTTCGAATCACGTGCCGACTTTTCGCCGGACAGGCATAAATGAGTACAGATGATCATTTTTGTGAAGACATAAAAAACATTCATGTATGATTTGTTTTACCGCAGTGCAGCGGTGATGGAGCGGAGGGGATTGTCTTGGAGAGCGGCGAAGTTCACGTTTCTCGCGGTAATGAAAAGAGAACCACCACGCCGGGGGGCATTGCTGCGATGCAAGACGTGATCGCGAAAAAACCGCCGGTGATTCGCCGCCGCTACACCAGCCCGGCGATGACCGAGCGGCGTGCGCGCATCGTCGACACCGCGCACCGCATCCTCGGCGAAGGCGGAGTCGCGGCGCTGACCATCCGGCGGCTGTCCGAGGACGCCGGGGTGGCACAGCGCACGCTCTACCGCCTGTTCGGCGACAAGGACGGCGTCATCAGCGCCACCGTCGTCGATCGCATGGTCGAGGTGCGCGAACACATCGCCCGGCGCGGTGCGACTTACACGCTGGAGGTGGTGTTCCGCGAACTCGACTGGATGGTCAGCGAGCTTGAGCGCGACAGTCTCTACGCCCGGGTGGTGATCGACTTCGTCTTCGCGCCCGAACCGCGCGAGCTGGAAGTGCGGGAACTGACCTCGGTGGCGCAAACGCGCTTCTCGGGGTGGCTGGACCTGCAGCGCGCCAAAGGCCACGTCCGCGATGATCTCGACCTCGCCTCGCTGGTCGATACCCACGTCATGCACGAATTCGTGGTCTACCGCCGCTGGTCGCTGGGCCAGTGCGCGGGTGACCAGTGCCGCGCCGAACTGCACGCCTGCTTCCTGCAGAGCGCGGCGCTGCTGCTGACCGGCGACATTCGCGAGACCTACATGCGCAAGCTGGCAGCGATCCAGAAGAAGATCACCCGCCTCAAGCGCGCCTCGACCAAGGAATAATAACAAGCGGGAGAAGATGATGACTCTTGAAGACCTGATCGCGCGCGAGTAAATCCGCCAGCTTCGCGTGGATTACTCGGCCGCCTTCGACACGATGGACGAGGCTGCGGTGCGCCGCAATTTAGCCGACGACATCCTATGCGAGTTTCCGGAGCCCTACGAAGGCATCGACGCGGTGCTCGGCCTCTATCGCCAGCACTGGAAGCACCTGCGCGCGCCGCTGGAGACGCTGCATTACGTCGCCAATCACGCCATCGAGCTGACTGGACCTGACACCGCGCGCGGGCATTGCCTGTTGCTGGACCTCGTCACCCGCCAGCATGCGGGCTCGGCCATCGTCACGCCGGGCGGGGAGGCGAACCCGCTGCTGCTGATTGGTCGCTACGACGACCATTACGTCCGGCAGGACGGCCGCTGGAAGTTCGCACGGATCGCGCTCACCATCCTGTGGCCGACGCGGTCGGATGAAACCGGAGCGCCTCCGTTCAAGGTCGATTGAGCGGGGCTGCGCCGGGGCAGACCCCGGCGCAGCGTCTCACTTCCCGCCCTGCTTGAGCCAGGCGATGCCCCGACGCAGCAGCTCGTAGAAGACCGGCAGGTCCCACGCGCAGCGGTCCACCGTCGGCCACCAGTCGAGCATCGGCTGGAGATCGTAGTGCCCCCGGCAGTGCCCCAGCGTGTTGTAGAGCACCGCGCCCTTGCCGTGATCCTTGAGGTACATCACCGGCTGCTTGCCCAGCGCATCGGCCGCCTCGACGAAGCCGGTGCCCTCCACCGTGCAATCGGTTTCCAGCAGGACGTGGAGGTGGCCGTGCGTCTCCATGTGGTAGAGTTCGTCGGTTGTCTCGAACGGCTCGATCCCCTCCACCAGCGGATGGCCGGGATCGGCCACGGTCACCGTGTAAGGGGCGATCGGCGGGTGCGAGATGAACTGCGAACCCAGCATGTCCATGAACAGCGGCGCCCAGCGCGGGGCGTCCCAAAGGCCCTTGTCCGGCCCTTCGGATAGCAGGCGCAGCACCGAGTTGGTGCCGTGCAGCGCATGCCAGCGCCCGCCCGCCTTCAGCCAGTCGCGCAGCACCTCCTGCGCCGCCAGCGAGGGCGTGACGTCGCAGGTATAGGTGATGAGGATGTCCGCCTGCCGCAGCGCGTCGAGGTTCTCGTAATCCTCGAACACGCGAGTGCGCACGCTGGGGTCTTCGGCGAGGAGCTTCAGAAGCTCCAGCCGCGCGAAGTCCATGTCATGCCACACACCGCCGCAGATGAGGACGCAGTTGATGCGCGGCGGATGCGCGCCTTCAGCTTCACTCATGCCTTCGGAGCCCCGCCGAGGTCGCCCCCAAGATCACCGTTGATGTACTTCATCATGGTGTCCTGGAACTGGCGGATGCGGATTTCCTGATAGTTGCCGAGGTTCACCTTGCCGTTCTTCGAGGCATGGAGGCCGTCCTGCACGTAAGGCAGGTTATCCATGTCCTGCTCGAACACGTCGCCCAGGATGCCGAGTTCCGGCGCCTCGGTCCACTTCTGGTCGAGCCGCAGCATCTTCAGCGGCGCGCCGCGCGGGATCGGCTGCCCCTTGGGAATGCGCGCGAGGATGCGCACTTCCATGATGCAGGTGTCGGGCGTCTTGCCGGGCAGCCAGTTGTAGACGATGTTCGGCATGTACCCGCCCCACGGGGCGAAGTTCGGGAACACGTTGTAGACCAGCCCGTCGAGCAGTTCGGCGTCGGTGGCGTCGGCATGGTCGTAGCCGGTGCTCTCGGTATAGGCCGCGCGCATGGCGGCGCCCAGCGCGGCGCGGGCGGTCATGCCCTCGGGCACCTTGATCGCCATCGGGTTGGTGTGGGCCTCACCCTCGTAGTTGTCACCCGAACGACCGTTGTACTTGATGAACTCGTCGACGATCCACTGCTCGCCCTGCCCTTCCGCGATGTGCGGGCTCATCACGCCGAAGGGCACGAGGTTGACGTTCACGTTGTCGCCCCAGGTCCAGTAGGCGGCGTTGGAATCGCCGGTGAACGGCAGCAGCTGCGGGTGCGTGACGATGGTGTGCCAGGCTTCCATGAAAGCCTCCATCACCACCTTCCAGTTGGCCGGCACTTCCTTGGCCACGCGCATGACGCTGGCACATTCCTCATGCCGCCAGCGCTTGAAGTGCTCGGGCAGCGGGGCGAGAAATTCCTCGAGGCTCGGGCCGCCCGATTCCTCACGGATGAAAACGTAGCCAGACCAGCGGCCGACTTCGGCAGCAGGCAAGTCGAGGTCCTTTTCGGCAAGGTGCGGGAAGTCCCACTGGCAGGGCATCGAATCGAAGCTGCCGTCCTTCTTCCATGCGAAACCGTGGAACGGGCAGACGAACTTGTCGGCGGCGCCTTCCTCGGTGCGCAGCTTGCGGCCACGGTGGAGGCAGACGTTGTGCATCGCCCGGATCGAGCCGTCGTCCTGACGGCTGACGAGGTACGAACGACCCGCGTTCTCATAGACGATGAAGTCGCCCGGATCGGGCAGGTCTTCCTCGCGCGCGACGAACTGCCACACGTAGGGCCACATCCGCTCGCGTTCGAGCTTGGCGAATGCCTCGCTGGTGTAACGCTCGGCGGGAATCGCTTCCGAACCGCGGTACGTATAGCTCTCGTCAGTCAGAATCGCAGGCGGAGTGCGCGAATCCTGCGCCATCAGTTCCGCCCAGCTTATGCCTTCGCTGCGGTCTTCACCCAGCTTTCCGGCGATTTCCGGATCTCGATCGGCCATGGTCGTTCAATCTCCCAAGAACGCATTTCCCTGTTTGTCGCCATTTCTGCACCCCGCTGCACCACAAGTCACCTTGCTCAAAATCATAGGTTGTGGACCGGCGCGGATGGGCCATGTTGGCCGGGATAGTAATCGGGAGAATGCCGTGAAGCGGCTTGAAGGCAAGGTGGCGCTGGTCACCGGAGGAACCTCCGGCATCGGCGCCGGCACTGTCGAGCGTCTGTGCGCCGACGGGGCTAAAGTCATTTTCACCGGCTCCAACCAGGCGGCAGCGGATGCGCTGTGCGCCGCGACCGGGGCCGAGTTCGTGAAGCACAACGTCACCGACGCGGCGGCGTGGGACGGCCTGATCGCGCAGATCCTCGAAAAGCACGGGCGGCTCGACATCGCCTTCGCCAACGCCGGGACCGAAAGCGGCGACGGCAGCATCGAGAGCATCTCGATCGAGGGCTGGAACAACGTCATGGGGGTCAACCTCACCGGCGTCATGCTCACCGTGCAGCACGCGATGCGGGCCATGGCGAAGAATCCGGAGGGGCCGGTCGGCTCGATCATCGTCAACTCCTCGATGAACGCGCACCGGGCGATGGGCAATTTCGTGGCTTATTCGGTGTCGAAGGCCGCCGTGATCGCGCTGGTCAAGGCGTCGGCGGTGCATTCGGGCAACCAGAAGTACGGCATCCGCGTCAACGCCGTGCTGCCGGGCGTCGTCGAGACCGCCCTGATCGTCAACCTGATCGAGAAATCGGGCGACCCCGTCGCCACCCGCGCCGCCTACGAGGGCCTGTCTCCGATGGGCCGCATGGCCGCCGTGGAGGAAGTTGCCGGGATGGTCGCTTGGCTTGCGAGCGATGAGGCAAGGTTCTGTTCGGGAAGCGAATTCACCATGGACGGCGCGTCCACCGCAGGAATGAACGGCGTATGAGCGAGGAACTGGGTTCGCAGCGGCTGAAGGGCCGCGTAGCGCTGGTTTCCGGCGGGCTTCGCGGCATCGGCCTCGCCTGCGTCGAGCGATTCCTGGCCGAAGGCGCCGAAGTGGTCCTGACCGACCTCGAGGCGCCGGATACCGAGTATGCCAGCGCCACGCTCGCCCGTCTGGGGCAGGCCGCCAGCTATGTCAGCGCCAATGTCGCCAGCGAGGACGACTGGGCCAAAGTGCTCGCCGCCGTGACCGAAAGGCACGGAAAACTGCACATCCTGGTCAACAATGCGGGCATCGACCTGACCGGCCCGGTGGCCGAGACCTCGCTTGAAGGCTGGCGCCGGATCATGAGCATCAACGTCGACGGCGTGTTCCTCGGCGTGCGGACGTTCGTGCCGCTGATGGCCGCGAGCGGGGCGGATTTCCGGGGCGGTGCCTCGATCATCAACGTCAGTTCGATCATGGGCCTGGTCGGCATGAGCGAGGTTTCGGGCTACAACGCCAGCAAGGGCGCGGTGCGGCTGTTCACCAAGTCCATCGCGCTGGAATTCGCCGAAAAGAAGATGCCGATCCGCGCCAATTCGCTGCATCCCGGCTTCGTTCTGACCCCGCTTCTCAAGGAAGGCTTTCAGCGCTGGGTGGACAAGGGCGTCGCCAGCAAGGCGCAGGATCTGGTCGATCTGATGTCCAGCAAGACCCCGATCGGACGGCTGGCCGACCCGGCGGAACTGGCAAGCGCGGTCTATTTCCTAGCATCTTCAGATAGTTCGTACATGACCGGCGGCGAGCTTGTCATCGATGGCGGCTGGACCGCGCAATAGACGATAGCTCGCATGTAAAAACATGTCCGTCATCCCCGCGAAGGCGGGGACCCATCTGATGACGGCTCGACAGGCATCGTCATCAGATGGGTTCCCGCCTTCGCGGGAATGACTGGGTTGAACAAAACGGGAGAGACAAGACCATGACCATCGCCCTTCCCGACGTGATCGCCGTCGTCACCGGCGCCGCCGGCGGCATCGGCCGCGAGATCGTCAAGGCAATGAAGGCCGCCGGCGCCACCGTGATCGCCACCGACCTCAAGGACAGCGCAGACATCGAAGGCGCCGACCACTACCTCAGGCACGACGTCACCAGCGAGGCCGACTGGCGCGCGGTGGAGGCGCTGGTGCGCGAAAAATACGGCCGCCTCGATGCACTGGTGAACAACGCAGGCTTCTCGATCGTGACGAAGTTCGAGGACACACCGCTCTCCGAGTTTCACAAGGTCAACGCCATCAACGTCGACTCGGCGATCATCGGCACGCAGGTCATGCTGGGTCTGCTTCAGGAAGGCGGTAAGGCGCGGGCCTCGGGCGCCTCGGTCATCAACTTTTCGAGCGTCGGCGGCCTGCGCGGCGCGGCGTTCAATGCCGCCTATTGCGTCAGCAAGGCGGCGATCAAGATGCTTTCGAAGTGCCTGGGCGCAGAGTTCGCCGCGCTCAAGTACAACATCCGCGTCAACTCGGTGCACCCCGGCGGGATCGACACGCCGATGCTGAACTCGATCATGGACCGCTACATCGAGCTTGGCGCTGCGCCTTCGCGCGAAGCCTCGATCGCGGCGATGAACGTCGCGCACCCGATCGGCCGCCTCGGCAAGCCGGAGGAAATGGCGGGCGGCGTGGTGTTCCTCGCCTCCACCGCCTCCAGCTTCATGACCTGCGACGAACTGGTGATGGACGGCGGGTTCAGCCAGGTCTGAAAAGGAGGAGCGGAGCATGGCCCAGAAACTGCCCGGCGTCATCGGCGTCCACCATATCGGCGTCTCGGTGCCCGATCTGGGCAAGGCACGTGAATTCTACCTCGAGATCCTCGGCGCGGTCGAGGAAGTCGAGCCGCTGAGCTGGTCCGACAACCCCTTCATCGACGAAGTGGTGGGCCTCGAGGGCAGCGCCGCCAACCAGTTCTTCTGCCGCCTCGGCAATCTCCAGATCGAGGTCTTCCAGTACGACACCCCGAAGCAGGCACCGCAGGACCCGCGCCGGGGCGTCAACGAATACGGCTATACCCATATGGCGCTGCAAGTGGAGGACGTCCTTGCCGTCCACGAACGGATCGTCGCGGCGGGCCTGCCAGTGCACACGCCGCCCGCGATGGAGGGCATCACCGTCGATGCGAGCGGCGTGAAACACGGCTATGCCGGAACCTATTGCCGCGACTTCTTCGGCAATGTCTTCGAGATTCTGGAGATCCACGAAACGCCGGAAATCCTGCCGATCCACGCTTGACTTTCCGCGTTCACATTTGAACGCAAAGGAAAAAATTTCAACGCGAAGCCCTAATTCGCCGGATGAACCGAAACTTAATCGGCCCGGCCGTGTTCCCGGATTGAGAGACAGCGCGGTATCGGTCGCGACGCCGCCCCCGCCCGGGAGCCTGAAACGTGGATATGAACACCCTCAACCGCAGTCGTGCCCAGCAGGTGGCGCGCGTCGTCGAGATCCGTGCCGTCGAGAGCGGCACGGTGGACGCCGATGTTGTGCCCGCCGCCCTGCTCCGCGATGCCGTGCGGGAAGCCGGGTTGTTCCAGCGCTCGGTGCTGGGCCACCTCGACCACAAGGAATGGCGCGATCGCGTCCGGGCCGACGGCCAGCGTCTGATGGACTTGCTCGCGGAGATCGGTTTCCGTCCCAGCGAGCGCGCCGCCCGCAAGTCGGCCTGACGCCTTCGTCATTGCGAGCGAAGCGAAGCAATGACGGAAGAGGTTATCCAACCGGCGGCATCACCGATGCACTCTCGGTCACGGTGAAGGCGCGGACGCGGCTGCGGTCAAACAGGTTTTCCTCGTCCTCCGCGATCATCGCGGCGACCTGCGGATCGCCCAGCGCGGCGAAGCAGGCATCGCGCGTCGCCGCGTCGGGGAAGTCGATTTCCATCACCACGTCGTGATCGAACGGCTGGTCCGTCCCGTCCATCGGCGAGAGAAACCGGCGCACGTAGCGCGTGGCGTAGCCCGCCAGCACCTTCTCGCCGATCACGCGGTGGCTGCTTTCGTAGTAAGCGCGGAAGTCCTCGACGCTCATGCCTTCGCGGCGCTTGAGGAGCGTGATCACGGTCACCGTCATGCCAGCACGCCCATCCACTCGCGCATCCCGTCAAGCACCGCCTTCGCCCGCAGCGCCGGGTGCGAGAACGCCTCGCGTAGCGCCGCCGAGCGCAGTTCCAGGGACAGCGGAATACCTTGCGGCAAGGCCTGCAGCATCGCCGCCAGCGGCAGCGCGCCTTCGCCCGGCTGTTCGCGCAGGTCGATGGCATCGGTGATGACCGCGTCGAAGTTCGCCGGATCGGGCCGCTCGGCCCGCGCGTCGCAGAACTGGGCGTAAGGCAGCAGCGCCGGATCGATGGCAGCGATCTGCCCGACCGTCGTGCCGGAGCGGTCGACGTGGATCGGATCGACCAGCACCGCGCGCAAGGGATGCCCCACCCGGTCGAGGATGCCGAGCGCCTGGCTCAGGGTCTTCACCTCGGTGAAGATGCCGAATTCCAGCGCCACCCGCATTCCCGATCCCTCGGCGTGGCGGCACAGGGCGGAGAGGCGCTCGATCGTCTCGCCCTCCTCGTGCGAGGATACGCATAGCACGTTCGCCGCGCCGAGCTGCGCCCCGACGTCCAGCACCTTGCGGTGATCGTCGAGCGTGGTGTCGGGGCGAATCCACACGACCTCGACGTCGAGCACCGGCAGGCCGGTGCGCTGCAATGCTGCGCGCGCATCGCGGGTATGCTGCGCGGTCCATTCCAGCGGATCGACCCAGAGGCCGACCGCGTCGAACCCGGCGGCGGCGCCTGCCTCGATCACGTCCACCGCCCCGAATTCGGGCAGGACGCCGGAGGCGAGGGATAGTTTATGCATTGTTTTTTCTCCCAAACCCACCCCGTCCGGCTAGTTCGCTGCGCTCTCAAGCCTCCCGGCCCTCCCGCGAGCGGGAGGGCAAGGCGCAGGTCTGTCATCCCCCTCCCGCTCGGGGGAGGGGACAGGGGTGGGCAAATCCTACATCACCGGTTCGGGCAAGGAGGCATCATCCGCCAGATACCAGTTCAGCCACTCATGGAAGTACTGGTTCCCGCGTTCGTTCTTGCCGAACGTCAGGTCGTCATGCGCGCCCGATTCGAGGCCCTTCTGGATCTCGAGGCCGATCACGTAGTCTTCCTCATACGTGACATCGCGGAAGAAGTTCATCGCGCCTTCCACGGCCTCGCGGTCCGCCTCGTCCTTGACCGGATTGCGGCGCAGGTAGTTCAGCACCGTGCGGTTCTCGGCGGGCGTCGGTCCGGGGAACAGCTGCGCGACTTGCGTGATCTCCGGCGCGATGAAGATCGAGACGTTGGGGAAGAAGATGCGCACGAAATCGTAGCCGTAGTTCTCGCGGTTGCCCCATTCCTCGCGCGGCACGTCCTTGAGCTGCTCGGCGATCGAATGCTGCGGGAAGCCGATGCGGATGTTCGGCCCGAAGCCCTCGTAATGCGTGCAGTTCGACGGCGTGCGCGGGAAAATCGTCTCGGGGTGGAGCGACTTGAAGTGGTAGCCCTCTAGGTATCCGTCGAAGGCGATCTTCCAGTTGGCGCCGTGGATCGTGCGATTGCCGAGGTACGTCCAGTTCGCGAAGTCGAGCGCGTCGAAATCCTCGAGGAAGTCCTTGAAATAGTGATCGAGGTCCATCGGCGCGTTGGGCGTCAGGCACACGAAGATCATGCCGCCGCGTTCCTCGCACGGCAGTTCGCGCAGGCCCATCGCGCCCTTGTCCACCTCGCCGAAGGTGCCCGGCTCGGAGATGCCGATCAGCTTGCCGTCGGCGCCATAGGTCCAGGAGTGGTACTTGCAGGTGAAGCGCGAGCAGTTGCCCTTGCCGTCCGGCGCGACCGGGGCGCCGCGATGCGAGCAGACGTTGAGGAAGGCGCGGACCTTGCCCTGCTTGTCGCGGTTGATGAGCACGGGCGAACCGACCGCGTCCATCGCCTTGTAGTCGCCGGGATTCGGCAGTTCGGCGGTGAAGGCCAGCATCAGCGGCACGCGCTTGAAGACCAGCTCCAGCTCGGCCTTGAACTGGTCCTTGTCGGTATAGCTGCCGGTGGGCACGCGCAGCGGCCGCGCGGTCTGGAAGGTCTTCTTGTTCGCCACGTAGTCGAGCATGATCTCGGCCACGTCACCAATGCGCTTTACGCGTTCCACGGTCTTCTCCCGGTAATTTATACGTCGATCCTGCGCGAGCCGCCCGGTCGCCACAAGCTGCGCAAGGTGATAGGCGACAGGGGGGCGCACAGTGCGGCACTCAAGGGATCATGATGGAGAGGAAGAGCCCCCCGTGGGCATGGCTTGAAACCCCACCGCCGCATCTGGCTGCTTACGCCGGAACGGACTTGTGGGACGAACGCACGATCGCCGAGCAGGCGAGCGCGCTGGCCGAGGCCGACCCCGGCTTCGTGTGCCTGATCGAAGGCGACGTGACCGTCACCCGCGCGCAGGCCGTAGCCGATGCCGAAGCGCTGAGCGCCGCGATGCATGCGCGCGGCCTGCGGCCGGGAGACGTCATCGCCTTCCAGGTGCCCAACTGGCGCGAGGCGATGGTGATCAACCTGGCCGCCGCGATGTCGGGCCTCGTCGTCAACCCGATCGTGCCGATCTACCGCGACCATGAAGTCTCGTTGATGCTGGCGGACTGCGGCGCGCGGGCGTTCTTCGTCTCCTCTTTGTTCCGCAAGTTCGACTATGCGGCGATGGCGCGGCGACTCGCAGGCCTGCTGCCGGATCTGGCTCATGTCTTCACCGTGCGCGGCGAAGGTTCGGACGATTACGCAGCGCTGATCGAGGAAGGGCGCGCCCTCCCCTTCGCGCGGCCGAAAGTCGATCCGCTGGGCGTGAAGATGGTGCTCTATACCTCGGGCACCACGGGGCGGCCGAAGGGCGTGCTGCACAGCCACGTCTCGATCGCCCGCATCCTGCGTGAGAGCGGGCACTACTGGGGCCTGACCGAAGGCGAGGCGACGCTGATGCCCTCCCCCGTCACGCATGTCTCGGGCTATGCCAACGGGCTGGAGGCGCCGTTCATCTGCGGAATCCGCACGGTGCTGATGGAAAGCTGGAACGCGGAGCAGGCACTCGCCCTGATCGACCGGCATCAGGCGGTCGGCACCGTCGCCGCCACGCCGTTTCTCGTCGAGCTGGCCGCCGCCGCGCGTGCGAGCGGCAATCGCCTGCCCAGCTTCCGCTTCTTCGCCTGCGGCGGCGCGGCGGTTCCGGCGGACCTGATCCCCGCCGCCAATGCCGCGTTCGACCACTGCCGCGCCTTCCGCGTCTTCGGCGCCTCCGAAGTGCCGCTGGTGACGTTCGGCTGGCCCAACGTCGAGGCGCTGGCCGCGACGACCGACGGCGCCGTGGTCGATTACGAAGTGCGCATCGTCGATCACGAGGACCGCGACCTGCCGGACGGCCGGGAAGGCGAAATCCTCGCGCGCGGCCCCGGCATGATGCTGGGCTATGCCGACGAGGCGCAGACCCGCGAGGCGATCACCACGGACGGCTTCTTCCGCACCGGCGACCTCGGCGTGCGAACCGAAGACGGCGCGATCACCATCACCGGCCGCAAGAAGGACCTCATCATCCGCGGCGGCGAAAACATCTCGGCCAAGGAGATCGAGGACGTGCTGCACGCCCATCCCGCCGTGCGCGAGGCCGCCGTCGTCGCCATGCCGCACGAACGGCTGGGCGAAGGCGTCTGCGCCTACGTCATCGCCGATGGCGAGGCGCCGAGCCCGCAGGCGCTCGCCGCACACATCGCCGACAGCGGGCTGGCGAAGCAGAAAATTCCCGAGAGGTTCGAATTCCGCGAGGATTTCCCGCGCACGGCTTCCGGCAAAGTGCGCAAGGACCTGCTCCGCGCGGATGTGAAGGCGCTGGTGCCCGGTCAGTAGCCCACCACCTTCGTCATTGCGAGCGAAGCGAAGCAATCCAGGGCAATCTTGCCCCGCCCTGGATTGCTTCGCTTCGCTCGCAATGACGATTCAGAGTGAAAGGGTGCACTCCGCCCCCTCCCCCAGACAAGCTCGGGGAGGAATCGGAACTGGCGACGGCATCCTTGGATACCGCCGCCGGCCCTTCCTCCCCAGGAAACTCTCAGCCCGCAGCCATGGCGGCTGCGACGGCCGCGTCGATTTCGCTCTTCATCGGGTTGCGGCGCAGCGTCAAGCCGCCATTTACCTGCAGGTTCTCGCCGGTCATGAAGCACTCATCGCTGGAAAGCCAGACGACGGCGGCCGCAATGTCGTCGCTGGTGCCGATCCGGCCGAGCGGATAGCCCGCCAGGAAGGCGTCGAACAGGCCCGGCACCTGCTTGGCGTCCGAAGTCATCGGCGTGTCGGTCAACCCCGGCGAGATCGAATTCGCGCGCACGCCTTCCGCCCCGAACTCGTGCGCGACGCAGCGGATCACGTGGTCGGCCCCCGCCTTGGTGCCCATGTAGGCGGCGTGGTCGTTGAGCATGATCGTCGCCGTCGCGGAGCTGATCTGGATCAGCGAGCCCCCGCGCCCGCCCTTGCTGCGCGCCATCTTGCCCACCATCGCCTGGTAGAAGTGGAAAGGCCCGACATACTGCAGCATCGTCATCGCCATCAGTTCGTCATGCGTGGTTTCCAGGAAGCCCTTCAGGAGCCCCCAGCCGGTGGCATTCACCGCAATGTCGATGCCGCCAAGCTGCTGCGCGGCGCTGTCCGCCAGAGCATCGACGCTGGCCTTGTCGGTCAGGTCGCAGGCGCTCCACTTGCAGTCATGCTGCGCGGCGAAATCGGCCAGCACGTCTTCCTTGCGGCCGGAAACGAGCACGCTGGCGCCCTCGTCCATCAGGCGCCGGGCGATATGCTGGCCCATGTTGTCGGGGCTGCTGGCGCCGAGGACAACGGCGCGCTTTCCTTCGAGGCGCTTCATGACACTCTCCCGTCGAATTGTTGCGGCCGCAGCGCTAGCACGGCGGGGCTGCGGTCATTCCTGACCAAAGAAATAGTGGCCATGCCGCGCCCGAGCGGCGACACCACGGCATCTGACAAGAAACCACGCGCGTGGCAGAGGAGCGCAAGACATGGATCTCGGACTGAAGGGCCTCAAGGCCATCCTCGTGGGCGCGAACGGCGGCATCGGCCGCGTGGTCGCGCATGTACTGTCGGCCGAAGGCTGCGACATCGCGATCTGCGGCCGCTCGCAGGACAAGGTGGACAACGTGCTGTCGGAGGTCGCCGCTTCAGGCGTGAAGACCTACGGCGAGGCGCTTGACGTCACGCAGGTCGAGGCCGTCCCCGCCTTCGTCGACAAGGCGGCCGAGGCGCTCGGCGGCTGCGATATCTTCATCAGCTTCACCTCCACCAACCTCGGCGAAGACACCGACGCCGCGTGGGAAGCCGTGATTCAGGCCGACATCCTGCCAATGCGGCGCGGCATTGCGGCGGCCCGCCCGCACCTTGCCAAGTCGGACAACGCCGCGATCGTGTGCTTCAGCTCGACCGGCGCGGTCGAGGAATTCATGGGCGTCCAGCCCTACAACGCCCTCAAGGCCGCCGTGATGAACTATTCCTCGTCACTGGCGCAGGCGCTGGCGGGCGAAGGCATCCGCGTGAACTGCATCACCCCCGGCCCGGTGCTGACCGAGGACGGCCCCTGGCCCAAGATCCAGGCCGCCATGCCGGACTTCTACAACGCGACGCTCGCCAACATGCCCTCGGGCCGGTTCACCACCGGCGAGGAACTCGCAAACGCGGTCGCCTTCGTCGTCTCGCCCGCATGCAAGGCGATGACCGGCGCCAACATCGTGGTCGACAACGGCTACACCAAGCGCACCCAGTTCTGACGGTTCAACCTCCCTCCAGAGGATCAGTGCGGCGGCTTGCAAGAGCCGCCGCCTTTTTGTTCGCCCGCCGCGCCTTCCCGGGAAGTCGGGGCGGGTTGATACGGGATTTGCACGGTCCAGAAGAAAAAGGTGTCTCCTTGGGCCGGAGAGTGCCTTCTTGCGGTCACCCCAAAAGGCTGCGATCAACTGAGCATGAATCCCATGCTCATCCTTCTTTTCGCAGAGACCGTTGGCGCGCAATTACCGTCAATTGATCCCGCCCGCGTCGAAGCCGAATTGGCGGCGGATGGTGATGTCCTGCGATCCCTGAACGAGAACGGTGACAAACCGTTCATCATTCGCCCGGTCGACGTACGATTCACCGGGAGTACGCAAGAGATCAAGGCGCTGCAAAAGGCCATAAGTTCGCTTGGGTGGCGCATCGTCCAATGCGTGACAATCGACACCGGAGAAAAGGCGCTTGATGTCCAGCGCGATCAGACCACCGATCGGGATGCGATACGAGCCCTGACGGAAACAGCGCTTCGTCTCGAAGCGAAGTTCAACGTGAAGTATGACGGTTGGGGGACTGTCGCGACCCAGCGATAGTTCCGATACTTGCCTTTGGCATGTCGGACTTCGACTTTTCGGGCTCTACCCGTTACGGACTTTAATCCGTCAGTGCTTTACCGACCGCCCGTGCGCGGCTTTACCACACGACAGATCCGACACTGACCGAAAAGAGATTGGCAGCTTTAAATCGAGGAGCTTCTTTCGAAGCGCAGCTCAGCCGGTGGGACGCTCCCCCAATCCGCAGCAGATTTCGGCAACGATCACCGTCCGGACCAAGACGATCACACCGTACTTCTTATGAAGTCGTGCCCGCCGTTCACACGGAAATCTTGCGCCGTTATTGAAAGTTGATTTCACTGCTTTCCAGAGAAATCACTTCTGCCTGGGAATTTTTCACTTTTCGAGCATCTTCGGTTTTCTGGGCGCGATCAGCCAGTTCGTTCCAGGCGGACACTGCTCGCAGGCATCGGTCACGTACCTGAGGCAGGCTTGCGGCATCGGCCGCAATCGTCTGGAGATCGGCTTGCTCGCGATAAAATGCCAGCGACGACATCAGTTCACTCCTGTGTCCGGTGGCCAAGATCGGCGGACCTTCGTAAAGGTCCGCCGCTCCGGTTTGTTCAGGCCGACTGGAGATTGACGGCCGAGGTCTTGCCGCGGCGGTCGGTTTCCAGTTCATAGGACACGCGCTGATCCTTGTTCAGGGTGCGCATGCCGGCACGTTCCACAGCGCTGATGTGAACGAAGGCATCATCGCCGCCCGTTTCGGGAGCGATGAAACCGAAGCCCTTGTCGGCGTTGAAGAATTTTACGGTTCCGGTGATCATATGGGTATCCTTTGCCCAATGCAGTATGACGGGCATGCGCCAACAGCGGCACATCCCGGCTTCGTGAGGCTAGTAAAGGACAAAGGGGAGCCTTGGCGGCCCAATATCCGTCGCAGGCGACGTTTCAGCCCGATCATTGTACACGCATCGAGAAAAATGGATAGGCTGAATCAGGGTTTAGTCGGGAAATGAATCCGGACTGTCACGGTAATGTGATACATGATGCCATGGATTCCACGCAAACCCACGATTATCCTGTGACGATCGGCATCGACGACATCGACTTTATGGGTCACGTCAATAATTCGATATACTTGAAATGGGTGCAGGAAGCCGTCATCGAACACTGGCAGAGGGTCGCATCGCCTGCCGCAGTTGCCACCTATCTATGGATCGCGCTCAAGCATGAAATCACGTATCGTAAACCGGCGTTCCTGCGCGACCGGCTGACGGCCAATGTCGTGCTGGAACAAGTGCGCCGGGAAAGTGCATTCTATGAAACGACGATCCGGCGCGGCAGCGAAGTGATTGCCGAAGTAAAATCGCGCTGGTGTTGCATCGACGCGGTGTCACGGCGGCCCGTTCGGGTAACAGCCGCCGTCATGGCATGCTTTTTCCCTGAAGCCTCCCACGAGCAAACGGCGCCGGCATCAGGATAGAGCGAGGCCCAACCTGTCTTCGTCGGTATAGATATCGAACCGGGAAAGGGTGACGGCGCCGAAGGTCATCGTCAACGCCGCATCGGCCGCGTCACGTCCTCGTGCCATCAGTATCCGCCCACGACGAGGGCGGTTGTGCCTTGCATCGAAAACATACCAGCGATCCCCCAGCCACACCTCGAACCAGGCGGAGAAATCCATGTTTCCCAGCGGCGTCGGCAAGTCCATGTCGCCGAGATAGCCGGTGCAATACCGTGCGGGCACGTTCATGCAGCGACACAGCGTGATCGCCAGATGCGCGAAATCGCGGCAGACACCCTCGCGCTCCTCGAACACGTCCCGCGCAGTCTTCGTTGACCTTGCCGTCATGTAGTCGAAGCGGATGTGGTGATGCACGTATTCGACGATGGCCTGGACAAGGGGCCACCCCGGCGCGGTGCCTCCGAACAGTTCCCATGCCGTCTCGTTCAGGCGGTCCGTTTCGCAATAGCGGCTGGCCAGAAGGTAGAGCATGACGTCGTCAGGCAGAGCCTCGATCGCGGATTGCGAGGCTTCCGGCTCAACCGGGTCCGGTTCGAAATCATCGTCGATGACGAAGCCGCAGGACAGCGTCAGTCCGCCAGCCGGGATGGTCAGGCGGGTGCAGATGTTACCGAAACTGTCCACGTAATCATAGATCGGCACGTCCGGCGTGGTGAACAGCCGCTGCGGCGTGCGCAAATCCTTGTTGCGCGAAGCATGGATACTGAGATGCGCGAGCATCGGCACGGACTGCTCGCATGTGAAAGCGATATCGTATCCCGCGCGGATCAGCATGCAGGCTTCAGGCCTGCAAGATCACGTTCCACCCGTCCCAGCCCTTCGGCAGACTCCACGGCAAGATCGAGCGGTCGCCCTCCGAGCTTGCCGCAAGCCGTGTTGAGATAGGCAATAGCTTCGTCCCGACCCCCAAATGCTTCGAGCGCCAGCTTCGTCACCTGCCCCTGGCGGCTTGCCGCATCAGGGGCCAGCTTCGGGCGATCCGACCATCGCATTTTCGCGCGGGCCGGCCGAGCGACCTTGTCTTCGCTTTCCATTTCGGATTTCCTACTGATACGGACGCATCCGGGATGCGGCGATCTTCCAGAGCATGCTGGTTACCTGCGCTTTCCCGATGGGAGAGCCGGCTCCGACCTCAAGCATGGTGCCTTCGTGATCGGGGCCGGGGCTGGAAAGAAAATTCCGCGCCGCCACTCGACCGCCCAGTAATGCGAACGCGAGATCGGCTATTTCACTGCGCCGCTGAAAGGTCAGGTCATCTCTCGAGACGTGGATCCATTGCCGACCGCACGGCGGGATGCCTGCCGGTCGCGACCTTGGACAAGCGAAGTGGTTCGGCGGCGGCCAGGTCATGACCATTGCGGGTAGGTCGATACACCCATGTCCTGTCGCAGACGGGCGATCCGGATTTCGTAATGGCGAACCAGGTCGAATCGCGATCTGACCTCAGGGCTGCCCTTGTCGCGGGTCGCGTACTCGATGAGAGCAATTTGGTGATGATAAAGTAGCTGATTGAGGTCCATACAGGCACTCCTTTTTGCGGGAGCGCGCTTGGTCTCTCAGTCGCCGACATGCAGAAATGACCGGCAATATTTTTCTTCTACATGATTTTGTCCCGACCAGCGAGCGCATTCCACCGATCAGGATAATATTTAAAAGTCCACGCCCGCATTGAAAAATCGATTCTAAGGTGTATATGGACGTCGCTGCGTCATTTTTGACGGATTTTTGCCTGCGCCCCGCAGGCATTCTCAGACATCAGCCTGGCTCTCATGATCGCCGTTTTGCGCATGCATGTCGGCGGGCGCCCTCGTATTCGGGACATCATGGATTGGCTAAGGAAGAATTGCTGACAATGGAAGGCTTTATCGAGGAAATCCTCCCCGATGGGCGCTTCGCGGTTTTGCTCGACAACGAGCACAAGATCATCGCCTACACGGCAGGCAAGATGCGCAAGTTCCGCATCCGCTCGGTGGTCGGTGATCGCGTACATGTCGAGATGACGCCTTACGACCTTTCAAAGGGTCGGATCGTATTTCGCGAAAAGACACCGGGACAAGCCGGAGGGCCGCCGAGACGGCGCAGCGGGTTTAAAAGATAAACGCGGAAAAATCCGCACACAGGAAAACATGCACATCAATACCCAAGGCGCGCAAAAGCGCCCCGAAAATGCCACCCTCAACCCAGTTTCCAGTCGTAACGGCCCCATTCAGTGGCCCGCAGGGCTTCTGAGCCGGGATCACCTGCAGCGCCTCGTCGCCGCGATGGTGGACTGATCAGCCCCTCCCCGGTTTCAGCCGGGGAGGCATCGCTGCAGGCTCGGGGTCGCAGGATCAAGGCTTGTGGGCGAACCAGATGACATGGCGAAAGCCCTTGTTGTTCGCCCGCGCTCTCACCTGCGTCTCGGTCACTTCGAAGCCGACGTCACGCAATCGCTGCGTAAACGCAGGTTCTGGAAACGCCGACCAGATGGCAAGTATGCCCCTCGGCCGCAGCGCAAGCATCGCTCGCTGCAATCCAGGCACCGAGTACAGCCCGTCGTTGAGCTGGCGCGTCAGACCTTCCGGACCGTTATCGACGTCCAGCAGAATGGCATCGTAAGCTTCCCACGCTGAATCGATAAGCAGCGCCACGTCTTCGCCGACGACGTGAACGCGCGGATCGTCAAGACACCCATCGGTAATTTCCTGCATCGGCCCTCTGGCCCATGTCAGGATTTCCGGGACGATTTCGGCGACGACGACACTTGCCTCCCCTGCCAGCGCTGCCAGTGCCGCGCGGAGCGTGAACCCCATGCCATACCCGCCGATCAGCAATTGCGGGGCACGGCGATCGGCGATCTTCTCGCAGGTCATCACCGCCAGCGCCTCTTCCGAAGCATTGGCCCGCGTGCTCATCAATTCGTTGTCTTCCAGCAGGATGGTGAAATTGGTGCCGTGCTGGACAAGCCTCAGTTCCACTCCATCCGGCACGGTTGCATGACCGAGCACGACATCGTCTATCATCGCATTTCCTTGAATAGCCCGTCGCCGGGTCTGATATGCTGGTGCGGCAGGACGGTCCCGCTCGCAAGCGGTAGGTCAGGCGAGGAGGTTCTTCAACGCTTCGCCGAGGGATCGTTCGAGGTAGGGCTTTTCGAGGAACACGGCACCGAAAGGCATTTCGTGCCGAGCCAGCGGCCGGCGGCCCGAAGTGATGATGATGCCGATGTGCGGCCAGCGTGTTTGCGCTTCAAACGCCAGGGCCATGCCGTCGATTGGGCCCGGCATGTCGATGTCGGTGAACAAGATCGCGATCGAAGGGGTCTCTGCAAGGATGCCGAGAGCCCGTGTGGCATTCGTCGCTTCTTTCGTAATGAAGCCCGCGCTCTCGGCCATATCGCAGGCGGCCAACAAAATAAGGGGTTCATCCTCGACAACGAGGACAATGGGGTGAGACGGCATGAAAAGACGGCTCTCTGAGGGGCGCAGCAGTCAGCCCGGCATGCCGTCCCGATTTCATGGGCCGAGGCTCGCAGGCTCCGTTCGAGCCTGATCATCACAATAGCGGCGCAACCTGTAAGTTCCAGAAATCTTTTACTGTTCGCCCCGTCCGGAACACTGGCGCATTGATCAATGACTTGAGTGGGCGTGCGGCCGACCGGGCGCCTTTTCACCCGATCAAAGAATAGGCGGGCGGTCAAGGGGCAGGCAGTTCACTACCCAAAGCGTCATTCAACTCGATCGTCATCCCGGCGAAGGCTGGGACCGTGATGACCATGATACGGCTTTTCGGCGAGAACTGCACTATCCCTCTGAACCCTCAGTGCCGCACCATCGCCCCGCCATCGACCCACAGGCCATGCCCGGATACGAAACGCGCCTCCTCGCTGCACAGGAACGCCACGACGTCGGCAATGTCCTGCGGTTTGCCAAGACGGCGCAACGGGGCCTTGCCTTCCCAGAACGTCCGGTACTCCGGCATCTGGTCGAAGGCAGGGGCCGTCATCGGCGTGTCGATGGCCCCGGGCTGGACACAAGTGGCGGTGACGCCGAACGGCCCAAGTTCCGCCGCGACCGACTTGGTGAAGCCCAGTACCGCGTGCTTGGAGGCGGCATAGGCGCAAAGCCCCTCGTCCCCGTAAGTCGAGGTGGTCGAGCCGATCGTGACGATCCGGCCCGCGCCATGGGCCTTGAGCCAGGGTGCCGCCTCGCGCACCAGCCGGAACACGGCGATTAGGTTCACCTCGATCACGCGCAGGAAATATGCGTCTTCGTGCCCCTCCAGCGGATGGAAAGCGCTGATGCCGGCACAGGGGACCACGGCGTCCAGCCCGCCCATCCGCTCCACCGCCGCCGCGACCAGCCGCGCATTGGCGTCCGCACCGGTGAGGTCCGCGATGAAATCGACCTCCCTCTGAACGTCCGCCGTGAAGACTTGCGCTCCGTCCGCGGCCAAGCGCTTCGCAACGGCAGCGCCAATCCCCGAACCCGCGCCAGTGACGATGGCCCGGCGGCCCTGCAGACGCCCGCTCATGCGATCTTCAGCACGAGCTTGCCCGTGTTCGCCCCTGAGAACAGGCGCATGAAGGCCGGGTAGGCGTTCTCGAGCCCCTCCTGCACGTCTTCGTCCGCACGCAGTTTTCCGTCCGCCAGCCACTGCGCCATCTGCGCACCGCCTTCGGCGAAACGGTGGGCATAGTCGGCAATCAGGAAACCATGGATCGTCGCGCGCCGGGCAAGGATCTGCCACAGGTTGCGCAGGCCCAGCTTTTCGGGCGTGTTGTATTCGGCGATGAGGCCACACAGGACGATGCGGGCGTGATGCGCAAGGGTGAAGACCTCCGCCTCCAGCACCGCTCCGCCGACGTTCTCGAACACTACGTTGACGCCGTCAGGCGCGGCCGCGGCGATCTCGGAAACTAGGCTTGCGTGATCCTTGCCCTTGTAGTCGATCGCGGCATCGAAGCCGTAGTCCTCGATCAGGCGGCGGCATTTCTTCGCACCGCCGGCGATGCCGACGACGCGGCAGCCCATGATCCTGCCGATCTGGCCGACGGCCGAGCCCACGGCACCTGCTGCGCCCGAGACCAACAGCGTCTCGCCCGGCTGGGGCTTTGCCACTTCGGTCAACCCAAAGTAGGCCGTGAGCCCGACCGCGCCCAGTGCCGACAGAAAGTTCGACGGCGATGCCACGGCCTCTACATCGACCGGCATCGTGAAGCCGCCGGGCATGGCTACCGAGTAGTCCTCAAGTGCGTTGAGCCCCATGACCCATTGACCGGCAGCGAAGTCTGGGTTGTCCGAGGCATGGACCACACCCACCGTCGTCGCGCGCACCGGATCGCCAAGCGGGATCGGCGGCATGTAGCTTTCGGCGTCGTCCATCCACCCGCGCTGGGCCGGATCCAGCGAGGCGTAGTGATTGCGCACGACGATCCCGCCGGGTGGCGGGGTGGGGACAGCTTCGGTCACCAGCATGAAGTCTTCGGGAACGGGTTCCCCCTCCGGCCTGCGCGCGAGCAGGAATCGCCGGTTCTCGGCCATGGCATCGATCTCCTCTATTTATGCGAGTGGTCCGATTTCGGACGCAAGCCCGCACCTGTGCAAATCGACAGGTAGGTCGCGAAACGATCCGATGCATAGTGACCACCGGAAGACGGCCGCACAGAATCGCGGCCGCACCGGGAGGATAAACTGATGGCATCCGCACATGTTCGCGGAGCGCGAAATACCGCGCTCATCAAGCTCGCACTCGCATCCAGCGCACTGACCTGTATTTCAGCACCCGCCTTCGCGCAGGACGCCGCACCGCAGGCGGCCGACACCGCCGTCGTCGATCCGAACGAGATCATCGTCTCTGCCCGCCGCCGCTCGGAAACGCTGCAGGAAACTCCGATCGCGATCACCGCCGTCAGCGCGGCGATGCTGGAAAACAAGGCGTCGGCCAACATTGGCGACCTGCAAGGCGCCGCGCCGGGCCTGCTCATCACCCAGCAGAATTCGGGCGCGCAGGCGGCCAACATCTCGATCCGCGGCCTGACTTATGCCGATATCGAGAAGTCGCAGACGCCGACCGTCGGCGTCGTGGTGGACGGCGTCACGATCGGCACCAACACCGGGCAGCTCCAGGACGCCTTCGACATCGCCCAGATCGAAGTGCTGCGAGGGCCCCAGGGCACGCTGTTCGGCGCCAACACCATCGGGGGCGTCATCAACATCACCCGCACCAAGCCCACCATGGAGCCCGGCGGCAAGGCCGAATTCACCTACGGCCGCTGGAACACCTGGGCCGGCAAGGCCATCGTCAACTATGGCGACGGCGAGACCTGGGGCATCAAGGGCTGGTACTTCCACAACGAGTCCGACGGCTTCTACCGCAATGCCATCCGCGACACCCGTGCGGGCGGCAGCAAGGCCGATGCCTATGGCGCGAGCCTGCTGTTCGAACCCGCCGGATCGGGCTTCGACGCGCAGCTTTCCGTCGAAAACGTGGTGCAGAGCTTCGAGCCGGTGGTCAGCAACCTGACCAACAGCACCGAACTGTTCTGCGGGTTGATCCCCGCCAACGAGTGCGGCCGCAACAACACCACCGACCTCTACACGGTGTTCACCCTGCCCGCGAAGAGCAAGTACCGCGCGCCGAACGCCACGTTGCAGATGAACTACGACCTGGGCGGCATCAAGCTCAGCTCGATCACCGGCTGGCGCCACAGCAAGGAAGCGCAGACCCAGGACTTCGACGGGTCTTCGAGCGACCTCTACTACGTCGATCGCCGCCAGAAGTACACGCAGTGGAGCCAGGAACTGCGCGCAGCGGGCAACCTGTTCACCGGGTTCGACTACGTCGTGGGCGGCTACTACTTCCATTCGAAGTACAGCCTGACGCAGTGGACGCGCTTCTTCGGCTTCGATCCGTCGGTGTCGCCGATGGAATTCGACACCAACGCCCAGACCAACATCGGCAAGACCACCAGCTACGCCTTCTTCGGCGACTTCAACTGGGCCTTTGCCGACAAGTGGCGCCTGTCCTTCGGCGGTCGCTGGAGCCATGACAACAAGAAGCTCACAAACAGCTTCGCGACGGCGGGCCTGATCGGTTCGGGAGACGCGAACTTCACCAAGTTCACGCCCAAGATCGGCATCGACTACCGCCCCAACAGCGACGTGATGCTCTACGCCAGCTGGTCTCGCGGCTATCGTTCGGGCGGCTTCAGCCCGCGCGCCGCCACCGCCGCCACCGCCAGCACCCCGTTCCAGCCCGAGACGGTGGACGCCTACGAAGTGGGCGCCAAGCTCTCGGCGTTCGATCGCAAGCTGGAATTCAACGTTGCGGGCTACGTGTCCGACTACAAGGACATGCAGCAGAACCTGACGGTTCCCGGCGGTCCGCTGGGCAACCAGACGATCACGGGCAATGTGCCGGGCGGCGCGATCATCAAGGGCATCGAGGCCGACGCCACCCTGCGCATCACCTCGCAGTTCAAGATCACCGCCTCGACCGCCTACATGAAGTCGCACTTCCGCAACTTCGTGACCTGCGGCGCCGTCTCGGCAACGCAAACGGCGGCGGCCAACAGCTGCGGCACCGGGCTGGTGCCGTTCAACTACTCCGCCAACCGCCTGATCTACGCGCCCAGGTTCACCGGCTCGGTCAATGCCGACTACGAAGTGCCCACCAGCTTCGGCAAGATCGTCGCCACGGCCGGCTGGCGTCACATCAGCCCCTATGACGAGCAGATCTCGCAAGGGTCGCTGACACCGACACTCGACGGCAGCGGCGACGTGACCGGCGTGACGGTCAATGGCAACGATGCCCGCGTGCGTACCACCACGCAGGACCTTGTCGATGCCAGCCTGACCTTCAACTTCGATGTCGGCGACAAGGAAGCCTACTTCCGCGTCTTCGGCCGCAACCTCGCCAACGAGAAGACCACGACGCACGCGTTCACCGTGGCCGGGCTGTTCTCGTTCGGCATGGCATTGGAACCGCGCACCTACGGAGCCACCGTCGGCGTGAAGTTCTGATCTCTTACCCCCGCGGGGGGAAACGGGGTGTCCGGCGTTCCCCCGCCGGGCACCCTTAACTTTGAAGAAGGAGTACATGAAATGGGCCGTCTCGAAGGCAAGATCACTCTGGTAACCGGCGCGGGCAACGCCCGGGGCCTCGGCGCCGCCACCGCGCAGCGCTTCGCTGAGGAAGGTGCCTTCGTCTACGTCACCGATCTGAGGCTGGAGGACGCCGAGGGCGTCGCGGCGTCGATCCGTGAGGCAGGCGGCCAGGCCGAGGCACTGGCACAGGACGTGACCAGCGAAGCTTCGTGGGATGACACCATCTCTGCGATCGAGCAGGGCCACGGGCGTCTCGACGTGCTGGTGAACAACGCAGGGATCGCCATTCTCAAGCCGCTGCAGGAACTCTCCCTCGCCGACTGGGAGAAGCAGAACAAGGTCAACCTCGACAGCGTGTTCCTCGGCACCCAGCGCGCGGTGGCGCTGATGCGCAAGGTCGGGCACGGCGGCTCGATCGTGAACCTGTCCTCGATCGGCGGGCTGGTCGGCGTGCCGATGTGCGGAGCCTACGGCGCGGCCAAGGGCGGCGTGCGCCTGTTCTCCAAGGTCGTGGCGCTGGAATGCGCGGCCGAGGGGATCCGCTGCAACTCGGTCCATCCCGGCATGATCGAAACCGCCATGCAGGACGTCGCCCGCCAGGATAACCCCGAGGGCTTCAAGGAGATTGTCTCCGGCATTCCGATGAAGCGCATGGGCAGCCCCGTCGACATCGCCAACATGAACCTGTTCCTCGCCAGCGACGAGGCGAACTACGTCACCGGTTGCGAATTCACCGTGGACGGCGGCGTGACCGCGATGTGATCGCTCCTGATCCTCCCCGTCGCGCAGCGATGGGGAGGGGGACCGCCGACGCAGTCGGTGGTGGAGGGGTTAAGGCCCCCTCCGTCACCCCTGCGGGCTGCCACCTCCCCATTGCTTCGCAACAGGGAGGATTGCGGCACTTGCAGTCCGCGCTGCCCCGTTCTACCGCCGCCGGATGGCCAAAGCAGACCGTCTCGAACGCCTCGACACCCGCCGCGCCGACCTTGAGGTCGATTACCGCGAGGCGCTGATCGCCGCGCTCAAGGTCTGTGCTGCAGGCAAGTGGGGCCTGTTCGACCACAATGCCGACCGCACTGCGCGCGCCGCAGTGGCGCCGACGATCGCCGAACTGACCGAACTCGCCGAAGAGATCGACACCGCGCGCGAACAGCTGTTCATGGAGCCTTTCGAACTCCACCAGGAATTCCTGCGCCAGCGCGGCCCGGTGGACTCGCAGGCCGTGGGCGAGCCCAAGCAGGCCCGCGCGTGGCTGGATCGACTCACCGCGAACGACTGAACGCTCACGCGACCCAGCGGATCGCGTTCTCCACCAGCCGCCGGTAATTCACATCGTCGTAAGCCGATGGCCCGTCACCCGGCTGGAGGTAGACCAGCCTGCTGCGTCCCACCTCACGCGTCCAGCCGATCAGATCGCTGCCCGGCGGATGGTCCCAGTCCTCGCGGTCGTACATGCGTCCCCCGACCGCCAGTTCGGCGGAGAAGAACTGCTCGCGCGTGAAGGGAATGTCTGCCCGCAGCAAAGGTGTCACATCCTCTGCGAAGATCTCCGCAAGGTAGGTCTCGTCGGTCAACGTGAAGCGCGGTGGCAGGCCGGCCGTCACCGGGTGCTCCGCCAGAACCACCGCATCGTATGTCACGCCGTGCGCATAGCCGCTATCGAGCACCGGTCGCCCGCGCACCGTGCCCGGATGGTAGAGGAACCGCCCGCCCAGCCATTCGTGATATTCGTCCCAAGTCGGCCAGCCCGCCAGCGCATGGTGCAGCGCGACGACGCCCTTGCCCTCCTCCAGCAACGCGCGAAAGCCGTCAGCCAGTCCCGGTGGCGGATCAAGATGCTGAGGCGCTCCCACCTCTGCCTCGAAATCGAGGCCCGGCATGTCGTATAGCACCAGCGCATCGAAGCCGCGCATCCCGTCAGTGTTCATCAGCTTGGCCGCTGCGGGCTGGTCCACCATCGTCGCGCTGATACCCTCCATCGACTGGAACAGCGCATCAAAGGCAGTACGATCGAACGGATGCCCGCGTACCGCGACCAGGCACTGGATCGGAGCGCGATGGCGGATCGTCGGCATCAGAGCTTCACGACCACCTTGCCGATGTTCTTGCCGGTCAGCATCCGCTCGTAAGCGGTGAGGACATTCTCCAGCCCGGCGGTCTCGTCGAAGCGCACCGCCAGTTTCCCGGCATCGAGCCATTCGCGCAGCTGCGGCATGAATTCGGCGCCGCGATGGAGGAAGTCGGGAATGAAGAAGCCCTCGATCCGAAGGCGCCGCATCAGCACCTGATCGAACTTCGCCGGTCCCGGCATCGGCGCATCGGTGTCGTAGCCCGCGACCATTCCGCACACTGCGACGCGCCCGTAATGCGCCATGTTGCCGAGCACCGCATCGAGGATCGGCCCGCCGACGTTGTCGAAGAAGGCGTTTACCCCGCCCGGCACTTCGGCCAATCGCGCGTCGACGTCCTCATTGCGGTAGTCGATCGCCATGTCGACGCCGACCTCTTCGGTCAGGTAGCGGCACTTGTCCGCCCCGCCCGCAATACCGACGACTTTCGCGCCCAGGTTCCGCCCGACCTGACAGGCGAGGCTTCCCGTCGCCCCCGCCGCCGCCGAGACGACCAGCCACTCGCCCGGCTTAACCGCCGCGACTTCCCTGACGCCGACATAGGCCGTCCAGGCATTCATGCCGAGCGCCCCGAAATGCTGGCGCGGATCGGCGACCGTCTGGTCCACCACTTCCAGCCCGGTCAGCGCCGGGACCACGGTGGCGACATCCGCCCACTGCCCGAAGCCGCGCACCAGCGCACCGACCGGATAGCCCGCGTCCGCACTCTCGATCACGCGGCCGAGCACGAGGCCGACCATCTTCGATCCCAGCGGCAGCGGCGGCTGATAGCCGTCGGTGCGCGGGCTCATCCACATGCGGGTGCCCGCGTCCATCGACAACCACTCGGTGCCAATGCGCACCTCGCCATCGGCCAGCGGCGCGCAGTCTTCTTCCTGCAGGCTCAGGAAGCGGGCGAAATCGGTATTTCCTTCGGGGTGGCGATCCAGTCGCCAGAAACGGCAGCGCGTCAATTCAGGTCTCCTCTGCCCCGTCGTCCCGGACTTGATCCGGGACCGGTGGCTGTCTTCAGGCGCCTGCCGCCGAAATCAAGCCCTGCCGGTAGCAAGGCTGGTCGCGGCCAGCGGTCCCGGATCAGGTCCGGGACGACGCGGATCGCACCCTTGACCCGAGCCCCGCCGAGGCCACCTGTCCAAACTGATAGGGCTATCCGTTTGCACAGGACGCCCCCCAACCGCGACGGGTCTAACCAGCAGCCAAGAACGATTACAAAACGGGAGGTTTCTGAAATGCGAGTCCCCAAATCCGTCCTGCTCGTCTCCACGGCGCTGACGATGGTGGCATCTCCGGCCATGGCCCAGGATACGTCTGCAGAGGCACCGGCTGCCGCTCCTCAGGATGACGCGGCCCAGCAGAAGGGCGGCCTCAACGAGATCATCGTCACCGCGCGCAAGCGTCAGGAATCCGTGCAGGACGTGCCCGTTGCCGTCACCGCCATCTCCGCCGAGCAGATCGCCACGCGCGACGTCACCAGCGTCGAGAAGATCACCGCGATCGCCCCGCAGTTCAGCGTCGGCCGTGCCTCGAACGGTTCGGGCGCGCAGCTCACCTTGCGCGGCATCGGTTCGTCCTCGACCTCGATCGGCATCGAGCAGTCGGTCGCGGTCGTCGTCGATGGCGCCTACTACGGCCAGGGCCGCGTCATCAACGAAGGCTTCTTCGACCTCGCCCGCGTCGAGGTCCTGAAAGGCCCGCAGGCGCTGTTCTTCGGCAAGAACGCGACGGCGGGCGTGATCTCGATCACCACCGCCGACCCGACCGACAAGTTCGAGGGCATGGTCAAGGGCGGCTACGAGATCAAGAGCCAGCAGTACCGCCTGGAAGGCTACCTTTCCGGCCCGATCAGCGACACCCTCGGCTTCCGCCTGGCGGCGCGCTATACCAAGATGGACGGCGGTTATTATCGCAACGTCGCCGATCCCATCAACTACACCGAGATCGACTCCGCCAGCGTCCTCGCAGGCGGCGCCGGCGATGCGACCACCCATGTCGCCCAACCCGCCGCACGCAAAGCGCCGGGCGAAGAGGAATTCCTCACCCGCGCCACCCTGAAGTGGGAACCGACCGACCGCTTCACCGCCACCCTCAAGGGCAGCTTCGACCAGAGCACGGTCAACAACTCCTCGTGGAACTACGTGGCCTACCGGTGCGGCGACGGCGATACCTCGCAGCTCAACGGCTATGCCTGCGGCAAGGACTTCGTCACCCACCAGAACAACATGCCCGCCGACATCGCGGCGACCTATCCCTACGCGAAAAAGGACGGCTCGCTCTACAACAAGTACCGTTCGGCAGGCGGCACCCTCAACCTGACGTACGATGCGGACCAGTTGCAGTTGTCCTCCGTCACCAACTACCAGTGGAACAACAACCGCTGGGCCTGCGCCTGCGACTTCCAGTCGGGCGGCAGCGAGAACGGCATCGGCCCGACCTGGGCGACCGAGAACTCATCGTGGAAGGCGTTCAGCCAGGAACTGCGCGCGCTGACGCAGTTCGACGGGCCGTTCAACATGATGGTCGGCATGCTCTACCAGAAGACGCGGCGTGACTTCGACCAGTTCGTGCTGACCGGCGGCGTCTCCAATTCGGATGCGCCCGAGGGCTACGAATACGTCACCACCGCGAAGAGCAGCTTCACCAAGGGCGAGACGATGGCCGTCTTCGGCCAGATGACCTACAAGATCCTGCCCGACCTCGAACTCGCGGGCGGCGTGCGCTACACCGACGAGACGAAGAACAGCTTCTTCACGCAGCCTTACAACAACCCGCTGGTCCTCGGCATCTTCCGCGATCAGAACGACCCCGACGGCCTCGGCGAAGTGGCCGCGCGCCAGCACTTCACCAACTGGTCGCCGGAAGCCACGCTGACCTGGAAGCCGACGCCGGATCTCATGGTCTACGGCGCCTACAAGACCGCCTACAAGTCGGGCGGCTTCTCCAACGGCGGCATCAACTCGAAGTTCTCGAGCGATCCCACCGCCGACCTCACCTTCGATCCGGAAAAGGCGGAAGGCTTCGAGATCGGCTTCAAGTCCACCCTGCTCGACCGCCAGTTGCGCTTCAACGTGACGGCGTTCACCTACAAGTACCGCAACCTGCAGGTGGACTTCTTCAACTCGCCGATCTTCGCGTTCCAGACCCTCACCGCGGACGCGCGCACCAAGGGCATCGAGGCCGAGTTCGAGTTCGCGCCCAACGGCATCGCCGGGCTCGATATCCATGGCTCGATCAACTACGACAAGGCGACCTACACCGACTTCCCGCTGGCACCGTGCTATGCGGGCCAGACCCCGGCGGAAGGCTGCAACCTGTCGGGCAACAGCCGCCAGAACCTGACCGGCGCACCGCTTTCGGTGGCCCCGCGCTGGACCGGCAACCTCGGCATCGGCTACGAGGTCTCGGTCGGATCGGCGAGCAAGCTGGGCTTCAACGTCGATAGCAAATACTCGGCCAGCTATCTCGCCTCCGGCTTCGGCAATCCGCTGTCGCGCCAGAGCAAGTACGTGACGCTCGATGCCGGCATCCGCTTCGGCGCCGAGGACGACAACTGGCAGATCGCCCTCATCGGCAAGAACCTGACCAACCGCTTCTACGTCACCGGCGTGGTCGATGGCCCCTCGACCGGCGGCGGCACCGGCACCGCGGCGGGCGTGAAGGCCGACCAGCTGGGCTTCGGCACCCTGCCCCGTACGGTCATGGTGGAAGTGACCAAGCGGTTCTGACGACCTCGTCGTCCCGGACTTGATCCGGGACCGGTGGCGATCCTTAGACAAGAAGCCCTCGGCAAGGCGCCATGCGCCTCGCCGAGGGCTCGGCCGTTCATGGCCAACGATCCCGGATCAAGTCCGGGATGACGATGCCTTTGTTGCGTCGCAGCGCAATTTTTTCGTATGCGCAGGCATCATCCGGCGCTAGTCCACCGGGCATGACAGAACCGGCGCGGTTCCCGCCGACGCCGCGAAAGGACCGCCCGATGAAGACTCGCATTCTTGCCGCGCTGCTGCTGTGCGCCGCGCCCTTCGCCATCGCCGCCACCGATCCGGCCCCCGCAGGCATCGACGAAGCCGCGATGGATACTTCGGTGAAGCCGGGCGACGAGTTCTACCTCTTCTCGAACGGCGCCTGGCTGGCCAAGGCCGAAATCCCCGCCGACCGCAGCCGCATCGGCTCCCACACCGTCGCCGCCGACGAGACCGAGCGCCAGCAGACCGCACTCATCCAGAAGATCCTCGGCGCCAGGCAGAAGCCCGGCACCGACGAAGCGAAGATCGGCGACTACTGGCGCGCCTACCTCGACACCGCCGCGATCGACAAGCTGGGTATCGCCCCGCTCAAGGCCGACCTGACGCGCTACGCGGCGATCAAGGACAAGGCCGCGCTGGTCAAGGTGCTGGGCGACCAGACCGAGGCCGACCTCGACCTGTTCAACAACAACAACGACATGTCGACCGAGAACCTGTTCGGCCTGTTCATCACCAAGGCGCTCAAGAGCGACGAGGTCGTGCCCTACCTGTTCCAGGGCGGCATCGCCCTGCCCGACCGCGAATACTACGTCTCGGCCGAACCGCGCATGGTCAAGATCAGGGCCGACTACCTCAAGTACATCGCCGACCTTCTGCGCCTGTCCGGCCTCGACCAGCCAGAAACGCGCGCCGCGCGTATCCTCGCGCTCGAAACCAAGATCGCGCAGGCCCACCCGAGCAAGGCGGAAACCGCCGACTTCACGCAAGGCGGCACCCTGTGGACCCGCGCCGAGTTCGCCGCGAAGGCCCCCGGTATGGACTGGGACGCCTACTTCACCGCCGCGCACATGCCCTCGCAGCAGACCTTCGACGTCTACAGCCCCGGCGCGATCACCGGCCTCGCCGCCCTCGTCGCTTCCGAGCCGCTGGCCGCGTGGAAGGACTGGCTGGCCTTCCACCGCATCAATGCGCAGACAGACGTGCTGCCCACGAAGTTCGACGCGCTGCACTTTGCGTTCTTCGACACCAACCTTTCGGGCACGCCGGAGCAGAAGACGCGCGAGAAGCGGGCGCTGGCTTCGATCAACAGCGACCTCGGCATGCCCTTTGGCAAGCTCTACGTGCGCGAATACTTCCCGCCGGCCGCCAAGGCGCAGGTGGAGGACATGTCCGCCCGCATCAAGCACGCCTTCGCCCGCCGCATCGACGCGCTCGACTGGATGAGCCCGGCGACGCGCACCGAGGCCAAGGCCAAGCTGGAAGGCATGGTCGTCGCGGTCGGCTATCCCGACGTGTGGCCGGACACCTCGATGATCGTCATCAAGCCGGGGCAGGCCTACGCCAACCGCATGTCGGCGATCCACGGCTACACGCTCCAGCAGATTTCCAAGCTGGGCAAGCCGCAGGACCGGGGCGAGTGGTGGATGACGCCGCAGCTCGTCAACGCGGTGAACCTGCCCGTGCAGAACGCGCTGAACTTCCCGGCCGCGATCCTGCAGAAGCCGTTCTTCGACCCCGCCGCCGACCTCGCCGCCAACTACGGCGCGATCGGGGCGGTTATCGGCCACGAGATCAGCCACAGCTTCGACGCCAGCGGCGCCGCGGTGGACGGCAACGGCATCCTGCGCGACTGGTGGACGAAGGAGGACCTCGCCCACTTCGAGGCGCAGACGCAGGCTCTGGTTGTTCAGTACGACGCCTACCAGCCGTTCCCCGACCTGCACCTCAACGGCAAGCTGGAACTGGGTGAGAACGGCGCCGACGTGGCGGGTCTTGCCGCCGCTTACGACGCCTACCGCGAAGCGCTGGGCGGCAAGGAACTGCCGGTGATAGACGGCTACACCGGCGACCAGCGCTTCTTCATCGCCTTCGCCCAGAGCTGGGGCGACAAGACCCGCGAAGGCGCGCTGCGCCGTCAGGTCATCGGCAACCCCCACGCGCCGGGCCAGTACCGCGCGCTGACCGTGCGCAACATCGATGCCTGGTACAAGGCGTTCGACATCAAGCCGGGCGACAAGCTGTACCTGCCGCCCGAAAAGCGCGTGAAGCTGTGGTGATGTGAAAAGGGCGGGAGTGGAAACAAACACCCCGCCCGCATTATCCGTCATCCCCGCGAAGGCGGGGACCCATCTGATGCTGGTGCAACTTGCGATGTCGTCAGATGGGTTCCCGCCTTCGCGGGAATGACAAGGAAAAGGTTCAGAGCCAGCGGTTCCTAAACCCCGCGCGGGGCGTACTGGCGGTGGATGTTGCGGAACGAGCGGCTCTTGAACAGCCACTTGCCTTCGATCTTCACGCAAGTGTCCTCGTAGACGCCGCGATCGCGCATGGTGATACCGTCTTGGTCGTAGACCTCGGAGGTGTAGCTGCGCATCACCGCGCTATCGCCGCTGACCTCGACCGAGCCGGGCCATGCCTCGAACATGATGCCGGGATAAGCCTTCATCGCCTCTATCCACATCGCGACGATCGCCGGACGGCCCTTGGTGGTGCCGAGTTCCGGATAGTCCGGCAGCGACCATTCCGCATCCTCGGCCCAGGTCGCGCCCCAGGCATCGGAGTCGCAGCGGGTCACCGCATCGGCGTAAGTCTCAAGCAGTTCACGGATTGCGAGGCGGTCCTCGAACGGGCCGGTAAAGGGCATTTCAGCATTCTCCCAAATCGTTTCAGGCAGATGCTAGACCCTGCTCCGGCGCGCGAAACTATGCCTTGTGCGAGTAATCCGTTTCCCGCTTCGTCATTGCGAGCGTAGCGAAGCAATCCAGGGCCGCGTAAACCGCCCTGGATTGCTTCGCTACGCTCGCAATGACGAAAGAGTGGGCTTCCGGCGGCTTGGCCGTTCTGCCTCAGGCACCCACCGGCCGTTCGTTCGGCCCCGGCGCCTCGTCCGGCACAGCCACCTCGATCATGCCGCCCTCGATCCGCAGCGGGAACACGCGAAGGTCCGCGTAGGCGCCGCCGATGCAACGCCCGGTCGCGGCCTCGAAGCGCGCGCCGTGCAGCGGGCACATGATCGCCCCGCGCCGCACGCGGCCGGGCGAGAGCAGCGCCGCCTGATGGGTGCAGCGGTCGTTCACGGCGCGAAAGCCGTCCTCGACCTTGACGATCAGCACGCTCCAGCCGCCGAGCATGATCGCGGCCTTGCCTTCCTCGGGAAAGTCGGCCTCGGCGATGACGGAGTGGAAGGTTTCGCTCATGGTAGCCATCGTATCCAGAACTCAGATGCAAACCAGCGTCTTGCCGATGGTACGGCCGGACATGAGGTCGATGAAGGCGGCGGGCAGGTTCTCGAACCCGTTGCGCAGATTGGCGAGCGGACGCAGCTTTCCTTCGGCCACCCACTGGTCCAGCTCCGCCTGCGCCTCGGCCAGTACCTGCGGATAATCGTACGTGATGAAGCCCTGCATCTTGATGCGGTTCACCACCAGTTGCCACAGCGTCTTGACGCCGTAAGGGTGATCGGCATCATTGTACTGGCCGATCATGCCGCACACCGCGACGCGCCCGTGGAGGCGCATCAGCGGCAGGATCGCTTCCAGCATCTCGCCGCCGACGTTGTCGAAATAGACGTCGATCCCCTCGGGCGCGACTTTCGCGATTTCGGCGGCGATGTCGGGCGTGGCGCGATAGTCGATCGCGGCATCGAAGCCGAGTTCGCGGATGACTTCGGCCTTCTCCGGAGAACCGACGATGCCTATCACCCGGCATCCCTTGGCCTTGGCGATCTGACCCACCGTCGAACCCGTCGCCCCGGCGGCGGCGCTGACCAGCACGGTCTCGCCCGCCTTGGCCTCACCCACCGCGAAGAGGCCCACCCACGCGGTCAGGCCGACCGGGCCGAGGGCGCCCATGTAGTGGTGGAGATCCGTGCCCGGCTGCTGGTGCACCGTCTCCAGCCCCCAGCTCTCGCCCGAGAGGATATAGTGATCCTGCCACGTGGCGAAGGCGCGCACGAACGTGCCCACCGGGTAATCCGCATTGTTGGATTGCACGACCTCGCCAAGCGACATGCCGTTGATCGGCGCGCCGAGCGCGACGGGCTCGATGTAGCTGGGCCGGTCGTCGAGGAAGCCCCGGATCGCCGGGTCCACCGACCCGACCCGCATGGCCACCAGGAACTCACCGTCACCCGGCTCGGGCATCTCCACCTCTGCGAGCGTGAAGTCCTCGGGCACCGGCATCCCGTCGGGGCGCCGCGCCAGCAATATCTGTCTTACCTTTCCCATCCCCCTTGCTTACCCGCGCCGGGCCTGAGCGAAAGGCTGGTCTAAACGCTAGGTTCGTGTCTCGCGGCCGAGAGGCAAACTCGCGCGCAAACAGATGTGGAGCAGGATTCATGAGCATGTCCCCCGAAGAAATCGCTCGGCTCGTCGATGCCCTCTACGCCGCCGCCGGCGCGGGCGACTGGGAGACGGCGAACGCAATGCTCACTGATGATTTCGTGGCCTATGAAGCCGACTCCCTGCCGATGGCCGGCGCTTATCGTGGCAAGACCGGCCTGCAAGACCTGTTCGCCAAGGCCATGGGCATGGCCGACGTCGTCGGGCTCGACCGCAGCGACCTGCTGACCGGCAAGGACAGCGCCATCGCGGTACTGACGATGCGTTTCGCCGACCCTGCACTCAAGCCCGCCGAACTGTGCGAGATGTTCCGTTTCCGCGACGGCAAGTGCTGCGAGATCAAGCCGTACTATTACGATCCTGCCGCCTTCAACGCCGCCGCGGCCGCCAAGGCGGAGGCAGCCTGACCGGCAGCGGTCCGTTCAGCGCGCCCCTCATGACCCTGCCCCCGTTCGAGATCGTCGCCGAAGGCCACGACTTCATCGAGGCACCGCGCATTTCCGCCGAAGGCGAGGTCTGGTTCGCGGATCTCACCGGGAAAGGCGTCTACCGCAACAGCCCGGGACAGGCGACAGAACTGATGCTGCCCGACCGGCTATGGGTGGGCGGCATAGTTTTCGACGATTCCGGCAAAGTCCTGTGCAGCGGGCGGGGCGGCATCGTCGCGCTCGACCCTGCGACGGGCGCCACGCGCGAGGTCCTCACGCGGATCGAAGACATGCCGGTCGTCGCGGTCAACGACATGGAAGGCGACGGGCGCGGCGGCCTCTTCGCCGGCACTATCGATTTCGAGGCGATCTTCGAAACCGGCAAGAAGCCTTCCCCCGGCCTGTTCTTCCACTTGTCCGGCGACGGCGAAGTCACGGTGCTGCGCCGCGACGTCGTCGCATCCAACGGCATCGCGGCAAGCCCTTGTGGGACGTGGCTCTATCACATGGAAACCACGCGCGGCATCTGGCGCTATCCGCTTGCGCCGGACGGCCTGCCCGGAGCGGGCGAACTGCTGGTGGAACTGGAGGACGGCGACGGGCTGACGCTGGATACCGCCGGAAACCTCTGGGCCGCCTGCTGGAATACCGCGCGCCTGCGTCGCTTTGCCCCGGACGGGACGCAGACCGACGACCTGCCGCTCCCTTACCCGCATGTGGTCAGCGTGGCATTCGGCAGCCACGATCCGGACTGGCTCTACGTCAGTACCGGCGGCAACGTCGATGCGCCGCGCTCGGGCGCGGTACTGCGCATGAAGGTCGACGTGCCCGGCCTGCCGGGACCGACGACGCGGCTGCGTACTCTCTGCCAGGTTTAACTCCCGGCTGACTGTTCGTAGAGTTCCAGGGGCAGACCGTCGGGGTCGTTGAAGAACGTGAAACGGGCGCCGGTATGCTCGTCCCGGCGCAGCGGTTCGCAAGTCACGCCATTTTCCGCGAGCCGCGCGACCGCCACGTCGATGTCTGCGGTCGCGAAGGCGAGATGGCGCAGCCCGGTGGCTTCGGGATACGAAGGGCGCGCGGCCGGCGCCGGGAACGAGAACAGTTCCAGTTGGGCCGCCCCGATGCGCAAATCGCACTTCCACGACTGGCGCTCCTCCCGGTAGACCTCACGGATGATCTCCATTCCGAGAATTTCCGTATAGAAGCGCCGGGACACGGCGTAGTCGGTGCAGATCAGGGCGACGTGATGGATAGTGGTGAACATGGTGGAAGGTGGTCTACCGAACCCTTCTCCCTGGTGCCAGTGCTCATCAAGGCCCGCTCCAGTCCGGCAACCGTGTAGCCCGCGCCGCATGTGTCAGCAGGGCAGGATAGAGACGCGCCAGCCAATACGCGGCATGGCGAAACGCGGGCGCTTCGAACCCGTTCTGCAATATCGTCGCGCGCGCGATCTGGCGGCGGGTCTCTGCAGCGAGCAGCCGGTGATAGGTCCCCGCGCTTTCCCCCGCGAGGACGCAGCCTGCCGCCAGCAACCCGCTGCGCAAGGCGATGGCCATGCCGTCGCCGGTCAGCGAAGGTGTCATCGCCCAGCGATCGCCGAGGAACATTGCCCCGGCTATGTCCGTGGCATGGCCCCGGGGCGGCGGACCGTAGCCGAGGTTGGCGATGGCGAGCGGTCTTGCGAACAGCGGCTCCGCATCGGCAAGTATCCGCTGAAGTTGCGACGTGCCATCCAGACATGCGCGCACGCCCTGCCAGTCTCCGCCAAGCCGCGCGAACGCCTGCGCGCGCAGTACGAGGCACAAGTTGGCCCGGCCATTCTCGACCAACTGCAATCCCGCATAGCCATCGTCCAGCAGTGCCAGAACGATCGTTTCCGCCAGTTGCCGCGCAGCGGACGGGGCGAGGCGATAGTGCATCTTGAAGCCCACATGTCCGTTGGCGATGCGAGCGGGGGCTTTCTCGCCCCGGATCGGCAGCTTGCCGGTGGCGATCAGCACCTGACGCCCCTCGCGCTCGCCGACGTTCGTGCGGGCGACGTGTCCGTCCAGCCCCGTCACGCGCACACCGCGCTCGACGCGGGCGCCGTTCGCCACGGCCTGGCTTATCAGCGTTTCGTCCAGAACGTGGCGACTGAGGCCCAGCGCCGCGAACGGCAGTGCAGCCTCGACTTCCCGGTTCTCCCACACAAGGCGCATCCGGTGGATCGGTACGGCGCCCAGATCCAGCGGCTCAACTCCAAGCTGCCGCAGATGGGCCACGGCCTCGACCGACAGGAATTCGCCACAGACCTTGTGATGCGGCCCGGTCTCGCGTTCGAGCAGGTTCACGTCACCTCCGCCGCGCGCGATCAGGCAGGCTGCGGCGCTGCCGGCCAGCCCGCCGCCGAGGATCAGTGCATCGGCCACCTCAGTCCTCGATCGTGAAGCGGAAGCTTTCCGCCGCCATTCCCGGACCGAAGGCCAGCGCCAGGCCCGGCCCGCGCGCCTTGCAGTCCAGCATCTGCGCCAGGATGAACATCAGCGTCGCCGAGGACATGTTGCCACGGTCTCGCAGCACCGAGCGCGAAGGCGCCAGCGCTTCTGCGCCAAGGCCGAACCCCTGCTCCACCGCGTCGAGAATGGTACGCCCGCCCGCATGAACCGCCCACAGCGCGAAGTCGCCGGACGATCTCCCGCGCAACAGGCCGAGCGCATCCTCGCGCTTCGCCTCCCAAGCGAGGGCGGTCGCGATCCGGGCGGGCACTTCGCCGCCAAGATGCATGTCGAAACCCTGGTCGCGAATGTTCCAAGTGATGGCGTCGGCCGTGCCCGGGATCGTGACCGCCCGGAAGTCCCGCAGGGCGATGCCGCCCTCCTGCGCGGTCACCAGCGCCGCCGCCGCACCGTCGCCGAACAGCAGCATGGCGAGCAGGCTCGGCAGGTCGTCGCTGCGCTGGAAATGGATGCTGCACAGTTCGAGCGTCACCACCAGCACCCGCGCACACGGCTCGGAACGGACGATGTGATGCGCCAGCCGCAGGGAATTCACCGCCGCGTAACACCCCATGAAGCCGACCACCGTACGCTCGACACCGGGGTCCAGCCCCGCCCCCGCGACAATCGCCTGGTCGAGCCCCGGCGCCATGAAGCCCGTGCACGAAGCGACGATCAGATGCGTGATGCCCGCCTGCGCGATGTCTGGGTCGAGCGCGGCGATGGCGTCCAGCGCAAGGCGCGGGGCATCGCGTTCGTAGCGCTCCATGCGGCTGCCGGTAGAGGGCCATGGGCCGCTGCCGTAGAAGCCTTCCCGGTCCGTGACGGTGCCGTCTTCCAGCGTCACCGGCTCCAGGAAGGAGAAGCGACGCTCGATCCCCGAACGGGCCGCCATGCGTTCGAACAAGTGGCGCATGCGATCGTCGCCGATCCGGGAGGTGACGAAGCGCAGGAAGGCATCGTGCACTTCGAACGGCGGATTGGCGGTGCCGATGCGATTGACGCGGGCGATCGTGGCGGTCATGCGCGGCGTCCCACCAGGACGGCGTTGAGGCCGCCGAACGCGAAGCTGTTCGATACGAGAACGTCGGGCGCGAACTCTTGCGCCGCAAGGACCAGCGGCAGGTCGCAATCGGGATCGGGGCCGAGGTGATTGAGCACGGGGGGAGCGATTCCTTCGGACAGCGCCACAAGACCGAGCAGGAACTCGATGGCTCCGGTCGCGCCGATCATGTGGCCATGGGCGGACTTCGTGGCGATGACCCGGTGATGCGCCAGTGCCGGGCCGTAGACACGATGCATCGCGGCGGCCTCGGCCGGGTCGTTCAGCGCCGTGCCGGTGCCGTGCGCGGAAACGAGCGCGGGAGTATCGATGCCGATACCGGCATCTTCGTGGGCCGCTCGGATGGCGGCGGCGATGCCCTCAACGTCCGGCGCGGTCATGTGCGTGGCATCGCTCGACACCCCGTAGCCGGCAAGTTCGCCGAGGACGCGCGCGCCGCGAGCGTGCGCGTGACGTTCGCTCTCCAGCACCAGCACCGCGGCGCCCTCGCCAAGCACCATGCCGCGGCGATCGCGCGAGAAGGGGCGGCAGGTATCGGGGGCCAACACGCCAAGGGACTGCCACCCGGTAAGGGAGCCGCGCGTCAGGCATGCCTCCGCTCCACCGGCAATGACCACGTCCGCCCGCCCGGCGCGGATCATGTGCATCGCTTCGCCGAGCGCCTGTGCCGAGGAGGCGCAGGCGCCGGAAAGGGTCAGCACCGGCCCGTGCACGCCCAGCAGCATGGAAAGCTGCGCGGCAGGAGCGGCGATCATCGAACTGGGAATCGTCTGCGGATGGACCCTGGACTGCCCTGCCGCGAACAGCCGTTCATAAGCGGTCTCGATCGTCCCGTTGCCGCCGCTGCCGCAGCCGAGCAAGATAGCGGTTCGCTGCACCAGAGCAGGGTGCGCGAGCAGGCCCGCATGCGTCACCGCCTCCAGCCCGGCTTCGAGCGCGAAGGAGGAAAGCCTGTCCAGCTTGCCGAGCCGACGCAGCCGCTCCGGATCAACATTGCCCAGAAGGGCCGAACGATGCAGGGCCGAACGTTGCAGAGATTGCCCTACGGCCTCGTGAGCCTTGTCGTCGTCGAACCATGCCGCGATCCCCTCCGGCGCCGGAGGTTCGAGCGGGCGGATCGCGCCATCACCGCCCCGCACGCGCTCCCAGTTCACCCCGACCCCGCGACCAAGCCCACTTACGCAGCCCAGTCCGGTTATCAGCACCCGGTTGGTCATTGCCGCGCCATCATGACGCCAGCGGCACACCGATGCGATCGAACAACTGCCGCAAGGTCATCTCGCGCGTGAGTTCCTCGGGCTGGATTTCGATCCCGTAGCGATCTTCGAGTTCGAAGAGCATCGAAACAAGGTCGATCGAGGAAATGTCGAGCGTGGCCAGCGTCGCATCGGGTTGCAATCGTTCGATCGGAAGTCCCGTTTCCTGCGCGATCAGCGCCAGGATGTCGTCGTTGGTCATCCATGTTTCTCCTTGAACCGGGTCCAGTGCCGGGTGCGGCACATCAACAGAAGGCATCCCGTCACGTCGAGGCTCTCGCCCGGCGAGAGGCGGATCGCGGCGCGATAGGTACGATCCCGCCGCCTTCATCGGTCAACGATCGTCCGTAGACAACTGCTCGTGCCACGGTGCCCCGGGGGAATTCGCCGATCGTGAGTGCGCAGGCCACTGCCATGCATATGCCCTTCATCGCAACGCTCCCACGCGATATCTTCACGAGACTGCTCGCTTTTTCCGGCCCCGGCAAGTCCCGCGAGATGACGGCAATTACGCTTCTGTCCCGCCCTGAAAGGTGAGATACTGCAGCAGCCTCCGGCAACATGAGGCACATGGGCCGCAAGGGGGCAGGAGATTCGCAAATGACCTCCGTTAACATTTCCGGCATTCGTCTAATCGCCCCCTGCATGATCGCCATCGCCATGCTGACTCTCGCTCCGGTCGAGGCATCCCGGGGCGCGCCTGCCGCGCTCGACTGGAGCCATGCCGAAACGCTTGACGTCCAGCTTTCCAGCTTCCAGTTCAGCCCCTCCACCATCACGTTGCAGCATGGCCAGGCCTACGACCTGCACTTCGCCAACGTATCATCCGGCGGCCATGATTTCACGGCGAAGGAATTCTTCGCGGCTGCGCAGATCATGGATTCCGATCGCGCAAGGGTTTCCGGCGGCAAGGTGGCGGTCGATGCCGGGCACAGCGTAGATGTCCATCTCGTCGCGCCGATGGCCGGCACCTACAAGGTGCGCTGCACGCACTTCATGCATAGCACTTTCGGCATGACCGGCGAGATTGTGGTTCAGTGAACGACCTGTCGATCCGGTCACGCCGGGAAGAGCAGATGGATGCCCCGGACCTCGATCCGCTCGTCTACGCGAAGGTCCTGAGCGATCTGGCACGGGTCAACCGCTGGACCTTCACCACCCACTCGACGACGGCGTTCCTGCAGCGGGCGCTCGGCGAAGCGAAGTCGTTCAGCCTGCTCGACGTCGGGTTCGGTCATGGCGACCTGCTACGCACGGTGGCCCGGTGGGCTGTCCGGAGGGGCATCGCCGCAACCTTGGTGGGCGTCGATCTCAACCCCGCCAGCGAAGGACTCGCCCGTGCGGCGACCCCGCCGGGGCTCGGCGTGGACTACCGCACCGGAGACTATGCCGCGCAGCCCGAGAGCTTCGATTTCATCGTCAGCAGCCAGGTCGCGCATCACATGAGCGACGATCAACTCGACCGGTTCCTGCACCACATGGAGATCAGGGCGCGGCGGGGATGGCTGATCTGCGACCTGCATCGCCACCGCTTCGCCTATTATGGCTTCCCCCTGCTCGCCCGCGTCATGGGCGTCCACCGCATCGTACGCGAGGACGGGCAGCTTTCCATCGCGCGCTCGATGCGACCCGGCGAATGGCCGGCAAGACTTGCCGAAGCGGGGCTCGATCCGGAACGTATCCGCATAGTCAGGCGCGCACCTTTCCGCATCGCCATCGAACGTAGGTTCTAAATGGACCGATGATCACATGTACGCATAGAGCGCCTTGCGTATCCTGATATATCAGAGGGCACAATTACCCTCTCTTATCAATACTCCCGACTCCAAGCCATGAAAATCGGCCATTATTTACAATAACGCAGTAACACTAATGCCGCCCCCATCTAGACGCATTTTGTTACATATGGTGTATTTCAGCTCGCGGGAGGCACTGCCTCAAATCCTGGAAATCGTATGCCGACGCTTTCGATTTGCATTCCCACCTACAATCGTTCCGCCTGCCTGGCGGAACTGCTCGACAGCATTCTCGCAGAGAATAGCGGTGACGTGGAAGTGGTCGTCGGGGACGATGCCTCTCCTGACGATACCGAGGCGGTCGCCGGAGCCTATGCCGACCGCCTCGCGCATTTCATCTACTTCCGACACACGATCAACATCGGGGTGGACGGCAATATCGCCGCCGTAGCCGCCCGGGCGACGGGAGACTACGTCTGGCTGATGGGCGATGACGACCGGATCGAGCGAGGCGGCATCCGCCGGGTTCTTTCGGCGCTGGCGGCCTGGCCGGACACGGTGGCATTGACCGTCGGCGTGGTGGATTACGATGTAACGATGCGTCGGATGACGGGTATCCGCAAGATGCCCAGGACTCAGTGCTTCACCGGGATCGGCCCGGCCTTCAGCCATCTTGCCGAACTGCTCGGCTTCATCTCGGCCACCCTCGTGCGGCGCAGCGATTGGGAAGCAGCAGCCACGGATCCCCGTGCCCGGGCGATGACGAACCTCTATTCGCAGGTATATATCGAGGGTCTTGCCGTCGGCGCCCGGGGCAAATGGGGCGTGATCGAGGAGCCTTGCGTCGGCTTCCGTTCAGGCAACGACCAACTCAAGCGCCGTATCGGCTGGCTGGAGCGGTTGAAAGTCGATGTGCGCGCCTACGACGAGATCGCACAACTCCTGTTCCCCGAGGACCGCCGCGTCCGCCGCGCCATGGCCGGACGGATTTTCGAGACCCACGTGATCGCGCGGATCCTCAACGCCAAATCGGAGGGTACGACCGTGCGTGACGCGCTTCTGGCCGCACTCTATCTGACGCGCCGCTACTTCGCGCTGCCACGGTTCTGGGCCATCGGCCTGCCGCTGTTGATCGCTCCGCGCGCGCTCGTGCGGGGGATCCGACGCATCTACCAGGACATGATCCATGGTTCCGGCAGCGGCCGCGCCCGCCAGTTCGCCCTCAATCCGGCAGTGAGACCGTAAAGACAAAAAAGGAGAAATCACCATCGGCCTCTTCAAGCCCATCGCGCCTGGTGCGCCTCTCGTCGACGTCCCCGACTTCCCCGGGGATTTCGGTCCCCTGCGCATGATCGACGGCATCGCGCCGGACGAGTTGTCCCATCGACTGTCGGCTTTTGCGCCCAGAAGCCGGCGCCGCCTCCTGGCCTATGAGCCGCGCCTCCCCACGACCGATGCAGTCGCGCCCTATCTCCGGCAGATCGACCAGGCCCGCATGTACTCCAACCAGGGGCCGCTGGTCAGGTCTTTGCAGAAGCGCCTGCAAACGTCCTTCGGACTGATCGACGGCAGCGTCATCACCACCAGCTCCGGCACGGCGGCGCTCATCGCCGCGATCATGGCCCATGCGGGGACCGCGACTCCGGGACGCCCTTATGCGGTTTGCCCGGCCTACACTTTCGTGGCGACTGCGGCGGCAGCCAGCCAGTGCGGTTACCAGCCCTACCTCGCCGACATCTGCGAAGAAAGCTGGACGCTGGACCCGGACCGGCTGGCGAACCATCCGCTGATCGAGCGGTTCGGCGTGGTCATCCCCGTCACGGCATATGGTCGGCCCATCGACGTCGAGCGCTGGGCGCGTTTCCAGCGCGAGACCGGCGTGAAAGTGATCATCGACGCCGCCGCCGCCATCGAGGCAGTCGCCGACGGTGCCATGGTCTGTGACGCACGCATTCCCCTCGCCCTCAGCTTCCACGCCACGAAGGCTTTCGGCTGCGGCGAAGGCGGCTGCGTCCTGTGGCCGGATCCGGCTCTTGCCGCCAGGGCATCGCAGGCGACCAACTTCGGCTTCATGGGTTCACGCAACAGCCAGACCGCCAGCCTGAACGGCAAGATGAGCGAGTATCATGCCGCCGTGGCCCTTGCCGAACTGGATGGGTGGGCTGTCAAGCGCGCCGATTTAAGCCGCGCAGCGCGTGCCTATCGCGCTGCGTTCGTGCAGGGAGGCCTGAACGCCGACACCCTGCTCACGGCGCCGCATATCGCATCCAACTACGTGGTCCATCGATGCGCCGATGCCACGACGGCGGAAGCCCTGCAGTCCGCTTTGGACATTGCCGGCATCGAGACGCGGTTCTGGTACGGGCGTGGCCTGCACTTGCACGACCATCTGGCAGACGTACCCCGCGACGAACTGCCCGTCACCGACCGACTTTCCGGCTCGCTGCTCGGCCTGCCGACGGGATCGGGATTGGCAGCGGCGGAGATCGCGCGGGTGGTCGCCGTGATCGCGGCGGAACAACACCGCGTGGCGATGATCGACGCGGTATCGCCTGTGGCCTGCGCCTCAGTCCCCGCGCCCGCTTGATAGGCTTAGCCTGTTAGGTTCAGACTGAGACGGCGACGGAGCCGCAAGGCCCCGCCGCCGCCACCGTGGCCCCACCCCCCGAGGCCCGGTTCGCAAGACAATCCTCACCAAGTGCCGCGACGCAGACCAGCGCCGCCTGGTCCTGCCAGCAGCGTCGCCGGGCCATGGCCTGTCCGGCCGCGATGGCGCGGTCGCGCCAGGCGGAGTCCGCCAGCACGGTGCGCACGCCGCGCAGCATGGAATCCACCGACAGTGGGTCGCAATAGATAACCCCCCGCCCGCACCGCTCCCACATCGACGGGATGTTCGAAACCACGACCGGGCAGCCGAAATGGGCCGCTTCGACCGGCGGTAACGGGCAGGCCTCGTAAAGCGAGGGGAACAGCAGGAAGCGCGCGTCGCGGTAGATGCGTGCGAGACTGGCCGCATCGTTGACCTGTCCGAGGAAGTGGATTCGGTCGGCAACGTCGTCCGGCACGTCGCATCGGGGCTGGCGCAGCACCCTGCCCGTCGCGCCGACGAAGACGAAGTGCAGCCCGTCTTCGCGTGCGAGGCGGATCGCCGCTTCAAGCGTACGCGCGAAATTCTTCCGATGTGACAGCGAGCCCACATAGAGGCCGTAGCCGGGCGGCGGCAGTCCCTCGACCTCGCCGGTGGAAGCGGCGATATCGGTGCTCCAGCCACCATTGGGCGCGACGCTGATGCGCGGCGCGGCGGCCGGAGCCAGCCGCACCAGGCGCTCGCGCTCCGTCTCCGAAACGGTGACGATCGCACGTGCAGCCCGCATCAGCAGCGGCAGCATCATCCGATGCCCGATCCGGTAGGTCAGCTTGTAGGCCCCGGGATGGTCGAGGAACGAGACGTCATGGACCATCACCACCACGTCGGTGTCACGCTCCGTCAGCGACCGCGCGGGCGCACTGTTGCCAAGGCACAGGAGCGTCCCGCCGCGCGCATAGCCGGGCAGATCGAACTGCTCCCACAGCACGCCGCCGAACCTGCCAACCGTCTCGACCTTTATGTAGTCCAGAGAAAGGCGCTGCACCCATGGCCCCGGCGGCGCCAGCAGCGTTACGTCTGCATCGACGGCCCCGCGCCCGAGCAGCCGGTCCAGCGCCACGGTGACCTCGCGGGCTGCGCGCTGCACGCCGGTCGCCTGCTGGACGAGGAAACGGCCGTTGATGAACAGACGAGGCACCGGCCGCTCCTCTCCCCCCGGCAAGTCATGGGACGAGCCGATGCGCGGATTTGCGTCGATCGATGCCTGTGTCGCCACGACATGTCCCCATGTTGCCACCTTGTGTCTAGCTTCGATAAATCGCGCATACCGACGACCGCTCCAACTGCACCATAAGGATTACTCCCATTTCGCGCGGAGAAATGGCAAGAAATGCTCCCAATAAAACGGTCGGTGAAAAACCTCAGATTAATCCAAATGACAAACCCGCTACCCCATTGGATTAATCAATCATGTCCATTTGCGCCGCCGCCCGAAGGGAAGAGACTGACACGAAGAAATTCAGTTCGCTGAAACCCAGGTACTTCGACAAGGACGCGGTTATCGTGGAAACATTTCGGTCCGAACCGCATCATCACCGGCCTTCTCGTCCATCTCATGCCGTCATTCCCGCATGACCAGGCTTGAAACGCAGGTCCGTGCCGAGGACGTCGCCGGGCAGCATTTCGACACGGTTGTGATCGGATCGGGCTTCGGATCGGGCTTCTTCCTGCATGAAGCGCTCAGGCATGGACGTGCCGGCAAGATTCTGGTGCTCGAATGGGGTGAGATCCGCAGCCATGCCGATCAGTGGGAAGACGGCCGGCAAAGCCGAATCGAACCGGGTTCGACGTTCGCCAACGAAGGCGATCATCCATGGAATTTCACGATCGGCTTCGGCGGCGGTACCAACTGCTGGTTCGCGCAGACACCGCGCTTCCACCCGACCGACTTCCGCCTGCACAACCTTTACGGAACCGGCCGCGACTGGCCGTTCGACTATGCGGAGCTGGAGCCGTTCTACTGCGAGGCGGAAGACATCATGGCTATCTCGGGAGACGAGGCGATGGCGCAGGTGCTGCCGCGATCGCGCCCCTTCCCCCAGCCGCCGCACCACCCCTCGACCCCGGATGCGCGGCTAAAGCACGCCCGGCCCGACCTGCACTTCGTCATGCCCACCGCCCGCGCCCGCGTGGCGACCGCGACGCGGCCGTCCTGCTGCGCCAACCATCGCTGCTCGCTATGCCCGGTCGATGCGAAGTTCACCGCCAACAACGGGCTCATGGACGTGTTCCAGCACGCTTCCGTCAGCGTCTGCCCTGGCGCCGAGGTCACCCGTTTGGAGGCGGCGGCAGGCGTCGCACGATCGGTGAAGTTCCGCTCCGGAGGGCGCGAATTCACCGTGCATGGCGACCTTTTCGTGCTGGGCGCCAACGCCATCCATTCACCCGCCATCCTGCTGCGCTCCGGTATCGACCGGGGACCGGTCGGCAAGGGGCTGCACGAAGCTTACGGCATCGAGGTTGAAGCCATGCTCGACGGGATCGACAACTTCGACGGCAGCACGATCACCACCGGGCTCGACTACGGCGCCTACGACGGCCCGTTCCGCAAAAGCTCCGGTGCCGTGCTGCTCTATTTCGAGAACCGCTGGAAGTTCGGTTTCCGGACCGAGCCCGGGCGCTGGCGACAGACATTGCCGATCGTCATCGTCGCAGAGGAACTGCCGGACGACCGGAACGCCGTCGTGCTCGGCCCGGACGGACGAGCCAAGGTCGTCGGCGGCGAACCCGGCGCTTATGCCCTCGCCGGTGTCGAGCGGGCCTTCAAGCAGTTGCCGGACATCCTTTCCGGCATCCCGGTGGAGCGCATAGAGCGCCGCTCCGTGCGGCCGACCGAAAGCCATTTGCAGGGTAGCCTGCGCATGGGCGGCGATCCGCGCGATTCCGTGGTCGACGGCGGGCAGGTCCATCATGACCTGCGCAACCTCGTCGTCGTCGGGTCGAGCGTGTTTCCGACCTGCTCGGCCAGCAACCCCAGCCTGACCGTCGCCGCCATGTCGATCCGCGCAGCCCGACAGGTGCTGGCATGAGCGGGATCAGCCGCCGCACCGCGCTGGTCGGGATCGGCGTTGCCGGAATCGGCATCACGGGCGGGCTCGCCGGGTTCGTGGCCGGCAGTGAAAGTGCGGACGCCATGCGCGCGATCCTGCACCGCCTTGCCGGTCCCTTCACCATGAGCGACACCGACTTCGCCCTCTTCGTCAAGGATTTCAGCGCCCGCAACGGTCATCTCGGCCACATGGAAGCGGGCGCGCTGCGCCTTCTGGAGACAGTCGGCGGCGCCAGGCGCCTGGCCCTGCAGCAGCCTGGCATCGGCAAGCGCTTCGATACCTTCGACCGCAAGCTGCTGACCGAATTCGTCCTTGCCACCGGGCACGACGGGTCCGCCGATCCGGGTCATCTGGAATACCACGGCCTTTTCGCCGACAATCCCTGCAGCAACCCTTTCGCGCAACTGGGCTGAACGACCTAGCTCCAAAGGGTTAGCCGCAAGTCCAAGACGACCAGAAATGATGACGCCTTCATAGAAATGGCTTCGGACAATTGCTGACCTGATACTTGGGAAAGGGCGCTTGCGGCGCGCCCGGCACATTGCGGATTCACCAACCGGATCGAAGGGGTCGATATGCACGATGCTTCAGAAGCCGAACGCGACAGTGTGAGGGCCGACAGTGTCAGGGACTGCCTTGATCGTATCGCACGTACCAGCGCAGACATCGACTACCGCGACTTCGCGCCCGTATCCCACCAGCTGGCGACGATCTACGGACGACTGGCGGAGCGCGGGCTGCCCGCCAGTACCGTGGCTGTGGCGATGCTGGGGGCAACCGTGAACTTCTACGAATGCTTCGGACTGTCCGCCGAACTGCCCGGACAGTTGCGCGCTCTTGCCGACCTGATGGAATACGGAGGGCCGCTGTCCTGAGCTTTCGGCTGCGCTTCCGATACCGCCTACCCCTTCGGTAGCCCCCCATTCGCCCCTCTTCGCCAAAGCGGCGCGATTCCATACCTTTGGTTTTGTTGCAGTGCCGTCGCGGTCATACGCGGCACGGGATACAGTCTGTCCGCAACCGGAAACAGGATCGTCCATGGAAGCCGCCGACCGACTGATGCTCGACGATCCATGCGAGGCGCCGTGCGAGAGTCTGCCTCCGACGAATGCACAAGACACTCACGATCAGCCGTCCGTTCAGCCGGAGCCAACCATCGACCATCCTGCCGATGATACCCCCGTCAATGACTGGCCCGCCGCTGTTCGGGTAGCCATCCTCAACGTCAAGTACAGCCCCAACCTGGGCGACGGCATCATTGCGGAGTGCCTCGAAGGCGAACTGCGACGCGCCGGTCCGCGCATCGAGCCGGCTTCCATCGACCTTGCCGGGCGCACAAGCTTCAGCACCGCGCACGGACGGCGCCGGGCCACGGCGCTGTCGATCATCGAGAGGCTTCCTGCCCGCCTGCGCACCGTGATGGTTCCCGCGCTGCTCCTGCTGCTGGTGCGCCATCGTTTCGCGCCGCGCTGGGCGAAGCAACTGGCCACGTGCGACAGCGTGGTTATCGGCGGCGGCGCGTTGTTCCAGGATGTCGACCAGAACTTCCCGATAAAGATCGCCGAAGCCCTCAAGCTTGCCAACGCGCGCCGCTTGCCGGTGGCGATCGCCAGCGTGGGGGTTTCCGGCGAGTGGTCCGACCGCGGGCGCGCGCGTCTGGCCGAACAGCTTCAGGCGGCGCGCCTGCTCTACGTCTCGGTACGGGACGAGCGCTCCGCTGCGAACTGGCAGGCGACGATGGGCCGTGAAGGTCTTGGTACGGCCAGGATCGCGCCCGATCCGGGCCTGCTCAGCGCCCGGCACTACGGTACTCCGCGCCTGTCGGGTCCGCCGCGCGTCGGCCTTTGCGTGACCGCGCCGATCGCGCTGCGCCTCCATCACGAAGGGGCGCACGACGATGGCCAGCTGGAGTCATGGATGCGCGCGGTCGCGCGCCAGCTGACGGCGCTGCGGCGAGAGGTCGTGCTGTTCACCAACGGCAGCCCCGAGGACCGCCTGTTCCGGGATCGCCTTAAGGCCAGGATCGGGCGCGAGCAGGGCATCTCCTTCGCCCCCGACTTTGCGGAACCGCGCGAGCTGGCCCATGCCCTCTCCGGTTTCGACTGCGTACTGGCCCATCGCCTGCATGCCTGCATCGTGGCCTATTCCTATCGGGTGCCCACGATCGGCTTCGCCTGGGACTGCAAGCTGCGCAGCTTCTTCGAGCTGACCGGCCGCGGCGCCTTCGTCGTCGATCCGCGCGAGGCGAGCCCGATGCACGTCGCCGACCTTGCGGTGACCGCTATCGAACAGGGCATCGAGGAGCAGATCCATACCGACCTGCTGCAAGGTGCCACTTCTGCCATCCACGCCCTCGCGCGCCAACTCGCGAGCGCAGCCGGAAGGACGTCGGCCGGATGATCGACCGTATCGTCATGATCAACGACCTGTCCAACGCCAAGGGAGGCGCTTCGCAGCTTGCCCTGGAGGCAGCCGTGCAGTTCGCGCGGCGCGGGCAGTCGGTGACCCTTCTGTGCGGATCGACCGGCAGTCGCGAACTCGAAGCCGAGGGCATCGAAGTCGCGGCGCTGGGGCATGGGCGGTTGCTGGAAGGCAGCCGCGCCAGGGCAATGGTCCACGGGCTCTACAACCGCCCGGCGGCGATGATGGTCGCCGACTGGGTCGCCCGGAACGATACCCCGCGCACCATATATCATGTCCACGGGTGGTCGCAGATTCTTTCGCCCGCGCTTTTTGCGGCGCTACGCCCGGTGCGCGAACGCATGCTGGTTCACGCGCACGACTTCTTCTTCACCTGCCCCAACGGTGCGATGTTTCATTTTGGCCGCGACGCGCCGTGCGGCGCCACGCCGATGAGCGCGGCCTGCCTCACGTCCGCCTGCGACCGCCGGGGCATCGTATCGAAGGCGTGGCGCAGCGCCCGTCAAGGCATCCAGAATCGCGTGCTGGGAGCAACGCCCCCGCCGCTGCTGCTGATTCACGGCGGCATGGCCCCGTACCTCGCCCGCTCCGGGCTGAGCGACGGCGATATGGCGGTCCTGCCCAATCCCGTCATCCCCTGGACCCTTGAGCGCATACCCGCCGAAGAAAACCGGGGTGTCCTATTCGTCGGCCGCATGGAGGCGACCAAGGGCATCGACCTCGCCGCCGAAGCCTGTCGCCGGGCCGGAGTGCGCCTGACCGCCATCGGCGACGGCGAGATGCTCTCCGACTTGCGGCAACGCTACGCGGAGATGGCCTGGATCGGCCGCCGCAAGCCTTCCGAAGTCGGCCAGTTCGCGCGGCATGCCCGCGTCGCCGTCATGCCCAGCCGCCATATCGAGCCGTTCGGGCTCGCCGCCGTCGAAGCGCTGTGGAGCGGGCTTCCGGTCGTGACCTCACGCGATGCGCTTATCGCGCCGGACATCGTCGCCGCAGGGGCGGGCCTGTCCGTCGACCCACGCGACGTGGCCGCTTTCGCCGCCGCGCTTTCCGCGATCTTCGCAGACGATGCGCGCGCCCGGGAAATGAGCGAGAACGCCCATCGCCACACCCGCGCCCTTGCCCTGCCTCCCGAAGCCTGGATCGACGCGCTGCTCGATGGTTATACCGCCTACCTCGACGGCGGCCGGGCCGGGCTCCTCGCGGCGGTCCGGCGCAGCGCCGGCAATGCGCCCGAGGTGCCGCCGACCGCCATCGTCCTGCCATTCCGCAATCGCCGCGCGGCGGGGAGAGTCTAGCCTTATGCGCATCCACGTCGTCTTCGCCACCGTCGGCCGCGCTGCTCTGCTCGCGCGCACGGTGGACCGCATCGCCGAGCAGACGCGCCTGCCCGACGGCATCCTCGTTTCGGCCACCGGCCCGGCCGACGTCGCGGGCGTCGAACGCGCACGCATGCCCGCCCGCGTCATGTTCGGAGACAAAGGCCTCTGCCGCCAGCGCAACGCGGCGTTGCGCGAACTCTCCACCGAAACCGACGTGGTGGTGTTCCTCGACGACGACTTCGTCGTCCATAACGACTACCTCGCGGTGATCGAGGAGACGTTCGCCGACCAGAGCATCGTCGGCGCGACCGGGGACCTGCTGGCCGACGGCATCCACGGCGAGGAAATCCCCTTCGACGCCGCCGCGCTGAGGCTGGACGGCCACACCCTGCCCGCCTTCACTCCGCTCAGGCCGCGACAGGCGCTCTATGGCTGCAACATGGCCGTGCGCGCTTCGGCCATCGACGGGCTGTGGTTCGACGAGGCGCTGCCGCTCTACGGCTGGCAGGAGGACATCGACTTCACCCACCAGCTCGGCAAGCGCGGCAGGCTGGTGTCGGGCGACCGGCTGACCGGCATCCACCTAGGCACCCGCAGTGCCAGGTCGCCGGGCAAGCGACTGGGCTATTCGCAAGTCGCCAACCTCGTCCACTTGTGGCGCAAGGGTACGATGCAGCCCAACCTCGGCCAGCGGCTGCTGGTGCAGAACCTCGCCTCGAACGCGCTGCGCAGCTTCTATCCCGAACCGCACATCGACCGGCGCGGGCGCCTGCTGGGCAACCTCATCGCGCTTCGAGACCTCATGACCGGCCGCATCGATCCGCGCCGGGTCGAGACGATGTGACCATGCTGCGCCCCATCTACTTCAACGGCAAATTCTATTCCGGCGGGCTGAACGGCGTCCACCGCGTCGCCGACCGGCTGATCCGCGAGTGTGACCGCATGCTGGCGCTGATCCCCCTTGAACACCGGCCCCGCGCCTATCTGATGACGGCGACAAAAGCCGACTGGGTGCCGCCACTACAAGCCATAGAGCGACGTGACTACGCGCGAACCGACCAGTTCTGGGAACAGGTCATTCTGCCGCTGGCGAGCCGCGACGGGGTGCTGGTGAACCTCGCCAACCTCGCGCCGATCGCCCACCGCAACAAGATCACGATGATCCATGACGTGCAGTTCCTGTTCTCCGACTGCGGCTATCCGGCCCGCCAGCGGATCGGCTATCGCTGGCTGACGCCGCTGCTGGGGCGATCGAGCAAGGCGACGCTGACCGTCTCGGAATTCTCCCGCCGCCTGCTGCACCAGCATGCCATCGCCGATCAGGGGCGCACGCGCGTCATCGCCAACGGGGCCGACCACATCCTCGACGCGGCCGAGGACAACGGCCTGCGCGAACGCCTTGGCCTGATACCGGGGAGCTACGCCGTCCTGTTCGGCAGCCCCAAGGCTTACAAGAACAATGCGGTCGTCTTCGACGCCTTCTCCTCCGGCGCCGCCGCCCCGACCCGGCTGGTGGTCGTCGGCCCGCAGCGCGAGGCGCTCGCCGCGTCGGGGCTCCGTCCGCCCGAGGGCACGATCTTTGCCGGACGGCCTGATGACGGCGAACTCAAGAGTCTTCTCGGCGGCGCGGTGGCGATCCTGTTTCCCTCGCGCACCGAAGGCTTCGGGCTCCCCCCGCTCGAAGCGATGCTGTGCGACTGCCCCGTGGTCGCCAGCCCGGCCGGCGCGATCCCCGAGGCTTGCGGAGACGCCGCGATCTACGCCGGCACCGACCGCCCGGACGAGTGGGCCGAGGCCATCGTGCGCCTGCGCAGTGATCCAGCCCTGCGCGCCTTCAAGATCGCACAGGGTCGCCGCCGCGCCGCGCGCTTCACCTGGAAGGCGGCGGGCTCCGGCCTGATGGACGTCATCAAACAGGTTTCAGGAGGACAGCCGCGATGAAGCACGCAGGCCCGACCATCGACGTGGTGATCCCGACCTACAACCGCCGGGACCTGCTGCCCGAGGCCATCGCCAGCATAAAGGCGCAGACCCTGCCGGTCGCGCGGATTTTCATCGTCGACGACGGCTCTACCGACGGCACGATCGAATGGGTCCGCACGCTGGCGCAGGACGATCCGGCGATCGAACTGGTCGAGATGCAGCACGGCGGCGCCAATGTCGCGCGCAATGCCGGGATCGCGCGGGCGCAGTCGGAATGGGTCGCCTTCCTCGATTCCGACGATGCGTGGGAGCCGGATAAGCTGGAGCGCCAGTTCGCACTGCTGGAGGAACGGCCCGATCTGGTCGGCCTGTTCTGCGGATTTCGCCTCGTCGGCATCAAGGTGGAGAAGATCCACCGGCCGCGCGACAATCCCTCGCTGCTCGACTTGCGCTGCGCCAATGGCCTCGGCAGCACGTCGGGCGCGGTGATCCGGCGATCGGCGCTGCAGGAGGCAACCGGGTTCAATCCGGAGCTGCCAAGCTGCCAGGACTGGGACTTGTGGTTCCGTTTGCGCCGTATCGGACCCATGGGGGTTGCGCGCCTGCCACTGGTGCGGTTCAACTGTGGCCCGCACGAGCGGATCACGACCAACATGAACAAGGTGCTCTCCGGCCACCGCGCCATCTTCGCCAACCTCCTCGCCGACGTCGAGCGTGCGGGCGAACGGGCGCGCATCCGGTCGCAGCACAAGCTGGTGGAAGCCGAGATCAAGCGCCGCTTCGGCAGCAACGGCGCGGCGCTGTGGCTGATCCTGCGCTCCTTTCTTCAAGCCCCGAGCAAGCGGGCACTGGCGGTCGGCTGGCGCACCACACGCGGCATCTGGGACGACCTGCGCCAACCACGCCCGGCCAGCGCCGCATGAGCAAAGTCGGTGTAGCGCGCGGCGCCGCAGCCCTCGGGGCAACGCGGATAGCCACTAACCTCGCCAACCTAGGCGCGCTGGTCGTGCTGGCGCGGCTGCTCACGCCGCAGGACTTCGGCCTCGTCGCCATTTGCACGACGGTGCTGGGTGTACTGGTCGCGCTGACCGAGCTGTCGGTCGGATCGGCCCTCATCCAGCGCGACGAGGTGACGCCCGCGCACATCGACAGCGCCTGGACCATGTCGTTGCTGCGCGCGGCCCTCATCGCTGGCGGCTTCGCGCTGGCGTCCGAACCGCTGGCCCGGCTCTACGGCGACGACAGGCTGGCGCCGCTCTTCGTGCTGTCGGGCATCACCGGCGCACTGGCGGGGCTCACCAATCCGCTCGTTTCGCTGCGGATGCGGGCGATGAATTTCCGGCCAATGATCATGCTGCAGATCGTGCAGAAGCTGTCGGCGCTGGCGATCTCCGTGGGGCTGGCACTGTGGCTGCGCAACTACTGGGCTATCGTGGTGGGATCGGCGATCGGCGGCGCGCTGGGCACGGTGCTGAGCTACCTCGTCGTGCCTTACCGGCCGCGCTTCACCCTCTCGCGTTCGCGCGACCTGCTGGGCTTCTCCAGCTGGCTGTTCCTCGGCCAGGTGATGAACGTGGTGAACTGGCGCTTCGATCAGCTGGTGATCGGCCTGTTCCTGCCGACCGCACAGCTGGGCGCCTACTCGATGGCCGACAACGTCTCCGCCATCCCGAGCCGCGAGGCGACGACGCCGCTGGTCCAGACCCTGTTTCCCAGCTTCGCCCGCATGCAGGGCGACCGCGCCCGGCTGCGCACCGCCTACCAGACCGCGCAAGGCGCGATCGGCATCGTCGCCTTGCCGATCGCGGTCGGCTTCATGTTACTCGCCGACCCGATGGTGCGCGTGGCGCTCGGGCAGAAATGGCTGATCACGGTACCGCTGATCCAGGTTATCGGCTTCAGCTACGCGCTGCAGACGCTGGTGACCGGATCGCGCCCCCTGGCCATGGCCGAAGGGGCCACCCGCACGCTCTTCGTGCGCGACGTCTGGGGACTGGCGCTGCGCGTCCCTTGCGTGACGGTCGGGCTTATGGGCTGGGGCCTGATGGGGCTGGTCTGGGGACGGCTGCTGAGTTCGGTGCTGGGCCTGTTCATCACGTCCGCGCTCGTCACGAAGCTGACGGGACTCCCCATTCTCGATCAGATGAAGGCGCATCGGCGTACCATCCTGGCCGTGGTCGTGATGGCGGCGGCGGTACTGGCGGCCGATCACGAACTGCTGCAAGTCGGTGCGATGCCCATCGCACGCATCGCCGTGCTCGCACCCTTGGGCGCGCTGACCTACCTCGGCATGCTCCACCTGCTGTGGATCGGCAGCGGGCGAAGCGCGGGCGCGGAGGCCGAACTGCTCGGCCTCGCACGCACCGCGATCGCCCGCTTCAGGAAAGGGCGAAGGGCCCCGGCGATAACCGGGGTCTGATCCTCACGCGCCTACCGCGGAACGGATCGCCGCCACCGCCGGGCGCGGTGTCAGGTCGGTGTTGAACAGGCCGAAATTGGTGATCTCGCTCGTGCCCTTCCAGCAGAACAGTTCGTAGATGCTGATCGTGTGGACGTAGGGCTGCGCCATCGCGGTTTTGACGTCGGACGCCAGCAACGTCGCCTGCTGGGCGATCGTGACCGGCGGCGAGGTATTGTTGCTGGCGCTTCCCCCGGTCGTACGGCCCCACTCGGTGATGATGCCCTGGGTGGTCTTGCTCTCGACGACCTTCTGCTTGAACCCCGCCACGCGCCCGGCGACGTCGGACGGCGGCGTCGGGTAGATGTGGGAATTGGCCAAGTCGGTGTACGGCGCCTGCTGTGCCTGCATGAAGTCGTTGCTGGCGACCAGCGGGATCGAGCGCAGCACCGGGTCCACCTTGATGGCGGCGTGGAAGTCCTTGATGAACGCCATCAGCGCCGGTGCATTACCCGTGCGGAAGCCCATGCGCTTGTCGGTCACGCCGTTGTAGGTGACCGGATTGAGATCCGGCTCGTTGGGAAACTCGATGGCGAAGATCGAATTGGGCACGGTCGCCACGAACGCCTTCATGTCGGCGATGCTTTTGCGGATGTCGCGCACCGAGAGCGTGAAGCAGAACCGCACGCCCGCCCTTGCGAGGCCCACGTAAGTCGCCCAGCCTGCGGTTCCGCTGTAAGGCTCGCGGCAGCGCATCTTGCGCACGCCGCCCAGCTTGTCGAGCGCAGGCAATATGTTAGCCAGCTTGTAGGGCGATTGGGTGTCCTGCGGACGCCCCTGCACCATCAGCCGGCTGATGGAAGGGGTAGCGCCCCGTGCGATGGAAGGAAGGAGGGGAGCGGTCGCAAGCGCGCCGATCAGGTGACGTCGAGAGAGAGGGAAACCGTATTCGGACATTATTGTCGTTGCTCCAGAGGGCGAATCCGGATCGGCCGCATATCGGGCGATCATACCCTCCGGAAGGCGCAACGGGACGCGCGGCCCCGGGCTTGCGCCGGTCCGCACGGGAGCAGGAAATCTGACGGTTTCTTAACCTTAACGCGGAGTATGGAGCAGTCTCTGGACGGCGACGCGGTCGGGCGGCAGGCATTGCCGCATATCCGGGCGGGTCACGGCGGAGCAATCCCACAGCGCCAGGTCGCGGTGGCTCGCCGGGTCGCGGATGAAGACGAAGACCGGAAGGTCGCGCTGGAACGGCGACCGCAGGCGGTTGGCCTCCAGCATTGCGGGAGAGGGCCAGGCAACGACACGGCAATTGGCCTTGCCCGCGCAGCGGGAGAGCGCATCCATTGCCCACCGTCCCGGAGGTATCGCCGGATCGATGGCGAGGAGTATCGCATCACCCTGAACACCGCCGGGGTTCCCTGCCATGACGGACGGATGTGCGGCGGCAAATGCGGGCTCCGTGACGGCAGGCAAGGACGCTGGGGTGGTTTCGACTTCTGCCTGCTCCGATCCCATGAGTGCCCCGAGCCGCTCGATCACAGGCTCCGGCGCATTCGGGCGGACAAGATGCCCTCCGGCGAACCGGTAGAACACATGCGCGCCGACCTGCGCGACTTTCGTGAGGCTCGGCGCCCAGTAGGGATAGACGTAGTCCGCATGGTAATGCGTGGCATCGCCCACCGCCGGGTCCACCGCTCCGGACAGCGCCGCCGCTGCGAGAACCCGCGCACGCCGCCAGGCTTCGGGCGCTGGCCGCCGCGTCATCGCGCCGTCGCAGGTGAAAGTGAACTGGCAGCCGGTCGATAGTTCGGACCCCTGAAACACCACGCCGCACACGCTCGCCGGGTAGACCCCGTGGCGCACGCGGTTGAGCACCACCTGCATCACCGCACGCTCCCCGGCGGCATCGTCGCCCGCCTCGTACAAGCCCGCCGCAGCGAGGCAGGTCAGCGCCCGCAGATGGTCTTGCTCGCCGCCCACGAAGGCGAAGGGCTTCGCGAGGCCCGGACGCGCATCGAAACGCCGCGCATCATTGAGCAGGTGCGCTGCCTCGGGTGAACCGGCGGTATCGGCTGCCGGTGCGGCGGAACCGAATGGCGGCTTCACGACCGGATTGCGGAGCATCACCGGCCCGGATCGGGCCGCCACGGAGACCGGCGCGCGCACGGCGGCAGGCAGTGCATAGGAGCACAGGCCGACAGCTGCGACGATCGCCGTCATCGCGCGCATCACCCGGACCACCGGGAATCGTGCAGGGCCTGACGGCCGCGCCGATGTCGAGGCAGCGGGATACTGCACGGTGCCGTGATGCCTTCTCCCCGCCTGGACGGAAAGTGCCACGGCGGGCGAGCGGCGGCGCAGCGGGATTAGCCCTTTCGGGCATCAATCGAGGTTGAGCGCCGCCCGGCGCCCGAGTTCCTGCCGGACTTGCGCCCGGGCCGCGCCATCGAACGCCAACGCCGCCACGACTTTGGCTCCGGCCTTGCCCGCCTCCTCACGGCCGATCAGGGGAATCGCGAAGTCGTCGGCCACGACACGGACCTTGGCCGTGCCGTCCTCGATCGCCAGCGCGGGCGCATCGGCAAGGATCGCAAAGATCAGCGAATGCAGCCGGTTGGTCACCACCAGGGCGGCGTCGCGATAGAGCTGCGTCAGGGTTTCCAGTTCGAAACTATCGAAGACATGGGGCTCACGCCCCTGCCAGCGGCTTGCGAGACGGGCGGCAGATGCCTTGTCCATCGATTCGCGCGGGTCGTGGCAGGCAATGGCGACCCGCGCGTCGGGCAATGCCGCCTGCGCTGCATCGAGCACCGCATCAAGCGCCGCGCCGTCAAGCGAGCGGCGCTCGCTGCCGTCGTCGCAAGGCGCCACCACGATCCAGCGCGCGACCGGCTCGCGTTCGGCTTCGACATAGGCGCCGGTCGGCAGGAACACCATGTCGGCAAGGACCGCCACCGCCTTGCCCGGCAACAGATCGGCCAGATTGCGCGCGGAAGCCACATCGCGCACGTTCACCACGGCGCAGCGTCGCAGCACCATGCGCCAGAGAAAACGCCGGGAGCGTGAACGGATCACACTCACCCCGAGCCCCCGCGTGACCACGCGCCCGCCGCCCACCCGTGCGCTTACGGCGGCCAGTGCAAGGCCGAACATCGACGCGATCGACACGTTGTCCCGCACGATCTGGCCGCCGCCAATCACGAGATCGGTCCCGAAGGCCCGGCCCGCGAAGTGAAGCAGGCGCTTGCCCGGCGTGAGTTCGCCGCCTGCCTCCTCGACCTGCCTGACGATCGCTGCGGGGAGCCGCGCCCAGTACCGCACCGCCCCGCCCTCCCCTCGCGAAACCGCAAGGTTCTGCAGCACCAGCTTGAGGTCGCCGAGATTGTGCAGGTCACCCGGTACGAAGACCTGTCGCCGGTGCGAATGGCGAGGCGTCGCGGCCCCTTCGCTCCCCGCGTCGATCACCGGCTGGTGCTTCACCGCTACCCTGCTCGCAGCACGCGCGAGACCATCCGGCCGACACGCGCGCGGAACCGGCGCGGAGCCAGCGTATGGCGGATCGCCTGCGGGTTCATCATCCCCGGCATCAGCATCTGCGGGTCCTGAAGGCTGAGCACGGGTTTGCCGGACAGCCGCGCAATGTCGCGGGCCTGCGGCAGTTCGCTCTCCACGAACAGGTCACAGGCGGCTTCGCGGTAAACCTCTGCCTTGAAACTGCCGTGTGCCCGCAGGCGCCGCCGCGCGGCGGCGTCGGGGAGGTCGAGCATCCGGAGCTGGCCGTAGCGGATGTCGTGACGGTCCAGCCAGTCCTCGGTCGGCGCACGGTACTTCTCCAGCCGGCTGGTCACCAGCATCGCGATCTCTCGGCGCGGGCGGTGGAGCGGCACGGCGCTGGCGAGGAAATTCAGGTAGCGGGCGCCGTCGTCGTTCTCGCGCTCGGTCGGGTCGACGCAGAGCACGCCGTCAATGTCGAAGCAGGAGCGCGAGACGATCGGATGATGCAGCACGTTCCACTCGAAAACGCGTGGTTCCGGGACAGTCTCGAACACGAAGTCGGCGCCGCCGGACTTGCCCGGCACGCCGTAGACCGCCGCGAAGGTGATGCGACAATCGAGGTGTGCCAGCTTCGCACGCGCCTCCTGCATGGAGGCGCCGGTGCGGCAGCTGTCATCGATAACGAGGACATGGGCGAACCGGGAAGCGGCCCCTTCCTCACGCCGGGTATGTCCGGAGGAGAGCAGCCTACCTTCCGCGAAACCGTCGATGTCCGCCAACGGCAGGTTGCGTGCGAGGGCCACCATAGAAGCGGGCAGCATCCCGCTGCGGGGCACGCCAACCACCAGGTCGATGTCCTGCGGCAGCCGGGAAAGGCCACGCCAGACATCGCGGTAGAGGTCGTTGATCGAGCGGAAATGCATCAGGCGGAACCTCTGGAAGATCGTGCAGTTGCAACGGCTTGCGGCGGCGACCCTGAGATTTTGCGGCTGACCAGTATCGCCAGGTCGGGCTTCCTCACCACGTGCGGGATCATCCGCCTGAGGCCGAGCGCGGCGCCTGCGAAGATCGCGAAGCTGGTGCCCGGGTGGCTGTTGGGGGAGGACACCGCTGCCGGGATCAGGATGATCGGCGCCGTCACCGCGCAGGCGCGCATCACCGCGATCATCGCCTCGTGCCCGCTTGCGGCCACGGTGGCGCCGATCGGGCGCACCACGCTGATGAGATACCACACGAAAGTGCCGATCCCGATCACGCCCATCGTACCAAGGATCGCCATGAACAGGCTCGACGAACGGAAGCTGCCCGGCCCGATGCCGAGCCCGCCCGAGGCGATGAAGGCGGTCACCCCCTGCATGGCCCAGAACAGGCGCTGCTGGCCGGAGGTGCTAGCGCCTTTGTCGACGGTCATATGCACGACCATCTGCCCGATTTTCGCCGCCATTCCAGGCACAACCGCGATTGCCACCGCCACCAGGAACACCAGCGCGACGAGCGCGGCAGCGGCCTGCCGGAGCCGCTGCGGCTGCGCTGCGGCCGGGAACAATGCGGCGCGCCCGGCGAAGAACGCGGCGTAGCAGGCGAGGCCGACGTAGGCGGTGCTGGAGGTGCTGAGGAACAGGACTCCGCCCAGCAGGAGCGCGGCCGTGCCGGTGTGGCGTGCCCAGACCGAGCGATACCAGCACTCGGCGTTGAACACGAACCAGCCGAGCGCGAAGGCGGCCCAGCCGGAGGCTTCGGGGAACAGCCCGTCCACCCGGTTAAACCCTTGATAAGACTGATCAAGCTGCGCGTAAGTGCCGTTGCGGAACAGCGCGAAGACGTCCTGCACCCAGGTGCCCTTGGTCTGCGAGGCGATCAGGCCGGTCAGTGCATGAACCCAGCCGATGACGACGCCGCCCTTGACCAGAGCCTCGATTCCGCCCGCCGTACGCACCGCCACATAGGCACTCAACGTGACCATAAGGGCACCCAAGAGGTACACACAGGCCGTGATGTTCTGCGAAGTCGGCTTCAAAGGCACCGTATCGAACAGGCTACGCGCATCGTCGAAGCGCATCGGCGCGACATCGATCTGCCCGGCGAAGATGCGCGGCGCGACCAGCGCGGCAACCATGCCGTAGAGCGTGAAGAGCACGAGCGGGAAGTTGTCCTTCACCCCGTCGCGCCAGAGTTCGAAATAGCCGCCGCTCGGCATCAGCACGCGCAAGTAAACGAAGACAAGCGCGAACTGGATCGGCGGGATCGAGCTGTTGCCCAGCGCCGGCACCGTCACCGCCGCCGCCCCGCCGAACAGGCCCGAGGCCATCAGGAACAGCAGCATCGCGGGCATCGAGCGGAACAGCAGCACGAAGCCGATCACCAGTTGCACCAGACCGACGAAAGTGAAGCTCATGACAGTTGCCCCACCGCCGTAAGGATCTTGCGATCGAAATGCTCGGGCGCGAAGCGGTTGGACTGCGCGACCGCGACGCTCGGGTCGAATTCGGGAAGCCAGCGCTCGAACCGCTCGATCCCGTCGACCAGCGAGTCCGCCGTCTGTCGTTCGAAGAACAGGCCGGTCTCGCCGGGCACCACGCTGTCGAGCACGCCGCCGCGCCCGTAGGCCAGCACCGGGCGGCCCGAGGCCATGGCCTCCACCGGGACGATGCCGAAGTCCTCCTCCGCCGTGAACACCAGGCCCCGCGCCCGCGCATAAGCCTGCCGCAACTCGTTGAAACCCAGCCGCGAGACGAAGCGGATGTTCGGCCCGGCGATGCGCTTGAGCCTGGCGAGCATCCCACCGTCACCCACCATGAGCAGCGGCAGTCCGGTGCGGTTGAACGCCTCCACCGCAAGGTCGGGGCGTTTGTAGGGCACCATCTGGCCGACCCACAGGTAGTGATCATCGACGTCGAGGCTGGGGGTGAAGATGCGCGTATCGACCGGTGGGTGGATGACCTCGGACTCGCGCCGCCAGAACTTGCGCACGCGCTCGCGGATGAAGCTGCTGTTGGCGACGATCGTGTCCACCCTTGCGCTGGACGACATGTCCCATTGCCGCATCCGGTGGTAGATCAGCGGCATCGCAGCGCGGGCGATCGGATTGGCGTCCTTGCGGTAGAGGTGGTAGTGATCCCACAAATACCGCATCGGCGAGTGGCAGTAGCACAAGTGCTGGGCGTGCGGGCTGGTGATCACCCCCTTGGCCGGCCCGCTCTCGCTGCTGATGACGAGGTCGTAGCCGGTCAGGTCGAGATGCTCCAATGCCATCGGCATCAGCGGCAGGTAATATTGGTACAACCGGCGCGAGAACGGCAGCCCGTTGATCCAGGTCGTCGTCACGTTAGCCTTGCGGATGCTCTCAGACATCCGGCTTTCGTCGTAGACGTGGGTGAAGACGTCCGCGCCCGGGAACAGGCCGAGCAGCCGCTCCAGCACCCGCTCCCCGCCGCGCATCGACACCAGCCAGTAATGGACGATGGCGACGCGCGGTTCGCTGAACCGGGTGTGCCGTCCCGCCACCGGGGGTTCGGCCAGGTTCAGTGTCATGCGTAATAGGCCTTGTATTCACGGTAGAAGTAGGCCGGGTCGGAGTAGCCGAAGAGGCGCTTGCGGCGCATGTCCATCCGGTTGATCGTCACGCCCACGACGTTGACGCTCTCACGCGGCAGCATGCCCAGGGCCGAGCGCGCCGCACCCTTCATCGTCTTGCGCCAGCGCACAACCAGCACCGTCGCGTCGGCCATTCCGGCGAGGGTGCGGCCCGCCGCGATCGGCAACACCGGCGGCAGGTCGAGCACGACATAATCGAAGCAGGCGCGCAGTTCCTGCAGCAGCCGGGTGAAAGTCTCGCCGGTCAGCAGCGTGTCATGGGCAAGGTCGGAAGGCTTGACCGGCAGGACACAGAGCCCCGATTCCCCGGTCACCAGCGCATCGGCGAGCGAAACCTTGCCTTCGAGCACTTCGATCAGGCCGGGATGCTCGGGCGAGAGGCGCAGCAGCTTGCTGACACCGCGCCCGCGCAAATCGCAGTCGACGAGGATCGCGCCGCGTCCGCTCACCGCCAGCGTCTGCGCGAGGCAGGAGGCCACCGTCGTCTTGCCCTCCTTGGGGAGCGCCGAGGTCACCGCTATGATCTGCGCCGGGCCATAGACCGCCTGCTCGATCGAGGTGCGCAGCGAGCGGAACGATTCGGCGAAGGCGGAGCGCGGTTCCTGCGTGATCGCGGGCACCTCGCGCCGCGACTTGCGGCTGACCGAGGCGAGCAGCGGGATCGCGCCGAGGTAGCGGCTGCCCAGTCCCTGCTCGACTTCGTCCGACGTCGTCACGCCGCGGAACAGCGCCTCGGCGACGTATGCGGCGGCAAGCCCGGCGCCGAGGCCGATCACCAGCGCCAGCAGCATGTTCATGGGAATGTTGGGCGAGCTTGGCAGCAGCGGCACCTCGGCCAGCGACAGCACGCGGGCGTTCGGCCGCTGGGTGCCGTCCTGCGCGATCAGCTGGCGGTAGCTGTTGAGGTACGTCTCGTACATCGCCTGCGAGGACTGCGCGGTGCGCTCCAGTTCATCGAGGCCGACCATCGCCGCGTTGTTGCGCGCAAGGTTCCCGCGCGCCGCACCGAGGCTGGAGCTGAGCGAGGCGAGGCGCTGGTCCGCCACATCGCGCTGCGCCTGCAGGTTGGACATGATGCGGGTAATCTCGTTCCTGATGTCGCTGCGCACTTCGGCGAGTTCGCTCCGGCTGCGCACGAGCTGGGGATGATTCGGGCCGTAGCGCGCCTGCATGTTGGCGACCTCGCCGCCGATCTGCGATTCCCGCGCACGCAGCGAGCCGATCACGCCCGAGCCGAGCGCCTCGCCCACGTCGTCACCCGCCGATCCCGAGCGCAGCTGCGCCTGCGCCGTCGCGAGCCGCGCCTGGCTCTCGGCCGCCTCGGCGCGGGCCTTGGTGACTTCCTGGTTGTAGCTGGAAATCTCCTGCTCGGTCAGCGAGGCACCCGAAGTGCTCAAGAGGCCGTTGGCGATGCGGTAGCGCTGCAGCCGCTCGGTATCGGCGTGGGCCTGCTGGCGCAGTTGCTCGAGCCGGGGCGCGACCAGCTTGGCGGTTTCGGTGTTGCTCTCGTGCGCGGCCTTGACCTCGATCTGGGTGAACTGCTGCGCATACATGTTGGCGACTTTCGCCGCGTCCTGCCCGTTCGGCGCCTTGAACGCGACCTTGAGCGCGTAGCTCTCGCCGCTGCGCACGGCCGAGACGTTGTTCTGGTAAGTGGTGACGATCTCGGCCTGCTGGGCCGCGCTCTTGCCGTCGAGGACGCCGAGTGCGGAAGCGACACGCTGCGCAAGGTCGCGCGATTTCAGCGTCTCCACTTGCGTATCGACGTAAGAGCTGTTCGGCGAAGGCCCGGCCTGTCGCCCGGCGCTTGCCGCGGCCTCAGGCGTGTCGGTCGGCGCCAGCAGGCTGACGACCGCCTCGGCCGTGTACGTGATCGGCATCGAGAAGGTCACCGCCGCGCCGATCGCCAGCGCCGCTCCGGTGACCAGCGCGATCAGCCCCGATCGGCGCCGGAAGAACGCCATCGACCCGCCAAGGTCGACGCGCGCCGACGGCAGCATGAGCGATTGCCCGGGCGCCAGCGCAAGATCGCGCGGATCTGGACCGGCACTGATAATCTGGTGTGCACTGTTCATTGTCTGCTCCTGCCCTTCCGGCCGCTGGAGATGGTGGCGCCTCAGATCGCGATCCGGGCTCCCACTCGAACGGCTGCCCCGTCGTATTCCCTTGGATTGATGCCTGACCCGCGCTGCCGCCGCGCACTCACGCCGACGAAGGCGGCGATGCGGGTGGAGATCGTGCGGGTCACGGTAGCTTCGCCGAAGACGCGCGATTCGCGGCGGTCGAAGCCTTCGTATTCGTTGCGCAGGAACCCGGCCTCGATCCCCACCAGCGTCCGGCTGCCCAGCGCGATCGAGGCATTGCCGACCAGCGTGGACTGCAGGACGGCGGAGCCCAGCATCAGCGGGCTGCGCTCCACCGTGCGCTCGCCCTTCAGTTCGAAGCGGGTGCGCGCGGTGGGGGTCCACTTGACGCTGACGTGGTAGTCCATCGCGCCGATGTCCGGGCGGGCCGGATCGCGGGTGTCCTGCTTGACGTAGCCCAGCGCCGCTTCCGCCGTCACCAGGTCCGTGATCCGGTAGCTGACGCCGCCGACCACGGAGAAGCCCTTGGAATTGCGGCCGGTGCCGATGTCGTAGGCCAGCCGGTTGCCGGTCGCCCTCACGAACAGGCCGAAGGTGTCGGAGCGGCGATAATCGACCCGGAAGGTCACGGCATCGCGCCGGACGTCGCGGAAGGACTGGTCGACCGGGAGCCCGTTCTGGCGCGCCTCGTTATAGTCCAGCTTGCGCGAACTGACGCCGATCTGCCACTCGATGATGCCGCCGCCGCGCGACAGGCGCAGGCCGCCGCCGTACTCGTTGTAGGATACCGGGCGGTCGGTAAAGAACTGGTCGCCGAAGGTGCCGCGCCGCTCGATCCTGCGGGCCGCGCCGAAGTCGCCATCCAGCACGAAGCGGTCCGCGAAGTCCAGTCGCCCGCCCGCCGAAAGCGACCACTGGTTGCTGTTCTCGGCGCTGGTGTCGAGGTAGCGGCGGCCCTCGGCGGCGGCGTCGAAGTGCAGCGCGTGGCGGGAAAAGTCGCTCTGCAGACTGACGCTGGGGCGCACCACGGCGACACCGTCGTCGATCTTGCTGCGCTGGTTATAGATGTTGGTGTCGTAGCGCAGGTCGAAGTTGACCCGGGGCAGCACCTTCATCGCGCCGAGGCGGATGCCTCCGGGGTCGGTCTGCTCGACCACCGATTCGGGCACTTCGACCGGATAGTCCTGCGCCCGCGCGGTGCCCGACAGGAACGCGGGCACGAACGATCCGGTGAGCCAGAGCGCGGCGGCGCGCTGGAAGCGTTTTCGCCCCAGACCGGTTGGCGCAAATGCCAACCGCATCAGCAGGACCCTCGCCCGGAAGCGACGGCGGGAATGGTGGCCGCCAGTATCCGCGCATCGTAGGCAAGCGTGCGCGCCCGGGTATAGCGAATGTCGGCGGCGATGCGGCGGCGATAGGTCACGCTGCTGCGCCCGGAGACCTGCCACAACCCGGTCAGACCCGGCCGCACGGCAAGGTAGTGATGGATGTAGCGCCCGTAACGCGGCATCTCGTCCACCACGATCGGGCGGGGTCCGACGATGCTCATCTCCCCGCGCAGGACGTTGAACAGCTGCGGCAGTTCGTCGAGGCTGGTGACGCGGATGATCCGGCCGACGCGGGTGACGCGCGGGTCGTTGGGCAGCTTGCGATCGCGCTCCCACTGCGCGCGCAGATGCGGGTTCTCGCTGAGGATGCCTTCGAGACTGCTCTCAGCGTCGATCTGCATAGAACGGAACTTGAAACACGGAAATCCGCGACCGTTGCGGCCTACCCGGCGCTGGGCAAAGATCACCGGCCCCGGCTGGTCGACCCAGATCGCGATGGCGACGATGATGAACAGCGGCAGGAACGCGATGATCGCGGCAGTGGCGATGATGATGTCGAACGGCCGCGCCAGCACGTGATCGGGCTGCGCCAGCAGATCCCAGCAATCCCAGCGCGAGTGGGCGCCTGCCACGATCGGAGCCAGCGGCACCGGATCCGCCTGCTCTGAACCCTCGGACAGCATCGCATCCGAGAAGGATTCGTGCCTCCGAGCCTGCGTCCCGGCGGAATTCCCATCCATGGAGATACCTCTCTGCGTCGCGATTACCGAAGGACCAGACCTCTTTCCGTTTGCGTACAAAGAGAACTGATCAGCGAGGGTCAGAGTGACGGTATCGATGGCCCGCAGGCAAACGGTCATAAGACGTAAACCCACCTACCCCTTTCGGACTATCGCCCCGGAACTTGCTGATTTTTCTTCACAACCGAAGAGGTATGGAACCGCGACGGTACTTGGATAGGATTGCATCGTACCCCGACTTTGGACCGGGGATCTCGTAAGGAGGGCGAAATGATCCAGAGACTTTTCAGGCCTCGCGCACGCCACTGCACCGGCATTCCGGCTTTTCTCTTGGCCACGGCGCTGACCGCCGGATGCGCGACTCAGAACTATCCGCTCGTCGATGTGTCCGAGGCGAACGCGCGCGCTACCCAGGGCATGCGCCTGGACGCGGGCGACAAAGTGCGTGTAACCGTGTTCGACGAACCGACACTGACCGGCGAGTACGAGATCGGCACGGCAGGCGCGGTGACGATGCCGCTCATCGCCGACGTATCGGCCGCCGGCAGCACGCCGGACCAGATGGCCGGCGCCATCACCGCCAAGCTGACCCAGGGCGGCTACGTGCTGAACCCGCATGTCGCGGTGGACGTCATGTCGTATCGACCGTTCTACATCCTGGGCGAAGTCGGCAAGCCCGGCGAGTACACGTATGCCGGCCAGATGTCGCTGCTTCAGGCGATCGCCAAGGCGGGCGGTTTCACGCCCCGCGCCAACAAGGGCACGGTCGTCGTGCTGCGCAAGAGCTGGGGTGGCGGGCGCAAGGTCGTGGTTGGAGACCCCGCCCTGATCATCATGCCGGGCGACACCATCACCGTTAACGAGTCGATGCTCTGACCGTCCCGCGATGAACCGTTCATCGCAAAAATCGGCATTTCTGGCGTGATTCTCTCAAAACACTGAAAAATCCCAATGTAGCACCCGACCAAGACCAAATATGGTTATCTACGTAGCGAGTTAAAGGGATCGTCATCTGCCAGTACGGCGATCACAAATCCCGGAGTCCCGCCGAATACGGAAAGATCATAATTGGGAGAAAGCCGCGCCCGTGCATTCGGACGCCGGATGTCGTCTTGTATACTCGAACAACAGGACTGACCTCGAAAGGCCGCACTTGAACAACACTCCGGACATTGAGTAATTCAATGCCCGAGTTGGGACTCGGAAGGGTGACCATTGGGTATTTCAGTCTCGATCATCAACCCCAGCTCCATTTCGCGCGAGGGGCTTCGGCGCATAATCCTGGACGGTGGGATCGAGGTCATCTCGACTTCCGCCAGCGTGGAGGACTTGCCCGAATTGCCTGACCGAAGCGATCATCTGGTTCTGGTGGACGTTCCCAGCCTGTCGGAGCAACTCGACTCCCTCCAGCAACTGGCAAGCCGCGACATGGTCAGCGCGCTGATCCTGGCGGAAAAGTTCGACCTGTCATCGATGCTGAACTGCTTCGATCATGGCGCGCAAGGCTATGCCGTGAAGGACATGCCGTGCGACACTCTGATCGCCCTGCTGCGCCTCGCCGCGCTGGGCCACAAAGTCATCCCGCCCGATGTCGCGGACATGCTGCGGCGTGAGGATTTCCGGGCCGCCGCGCCCGAACCGCGTGACGATCCCGGAGGCGCGCACAATTCCGGCTACGGCGGCGGCTCGAAGCTTTCCCAGCGCGAGAACGACGTGCTGTGCTGCCTGATGGCGGGCTACTCGAACAAGAGGATCGCCCGCAAGCTCCTCGTGACCGAGGCCACGGTGAAGGTTCACGTGAAAGCGATCCTGCGCAAGCTGAACGTCGCGAACCGGACACAGGCGGCGATGTGGGCCACTACTCACGGCGTTCCTGCACTCGACGCGGCCTTGGCGCTGCCCGTGATGGGGAACTGAGCGCCGCCGAGATACGGGCTCCTAGCCGTCAGGCCGCGTCGTGGAAGATGATCCCCAGCGCATGCCGTCTTCCGGATCGCAGCGTGCTGACCCCGTGGCGCAGGGCGACCCGATAATCGCCCCGCGTGCCACGATGCGGACGTACGTTCACCGCGAAGATGACCCCATCGCCCTTGCGGAGCGGAACGACCGCCGCGCGCGACTGCATGCGCGGGCGCTGCTCGGTGAGCACGAACTCGCCTCCGGTAAAATCCCGGTTGGGTTCGGACAGCAGCACAGCCACCTGCAGCGGGAACACGTGATCGCCATAGAGATCCTGATGCAGGCAGTTGTAATCGCCTTCACCGTATTGCAGCAGCAACGGCGTCGGTCGCGTCTGGCCCGCTTCATGGCAGCGCGCACGAAAACCGGCGTGGTCGGTGGGAAAGCGGGCCGCAATTCCCATCCGCTCGTGCCACCTGTCGGCGACCGGCGCGAGATGCCGATAGAGCCCGGTGCGCGCCGCCGCTACCAGCGGCGGCAGCGGGTAGGCGAAGTAGCGATACTCACCTCTGCCAAAGCCGTGCCGCGCCATGTGGACGTGACTGCGAAAAGCATCGGTCGGTCCATAGAGCCCGGCCATGGCATCACATTCGGCGCCGTCGAGCAGGCCCGGCAGCATCGCCCAACCCTCCCGGTCGAGACAGTCCGCGATCGCCCGCCAGTCATAGGCCGAGACGCGGGCGTCCATGTCGGTGCTCATGCCGCCCCCTCGATCTCGATGAGCCTGCGCTTGCGCTCCACGCCCCAGCGGTAGCCCGAAAGCGCGCCGTCGTTGCGGATCACCCGGTGGCAGGGAATGGCGATGGCGATGGGGTTGGCCGCGCAGGCACCGGCGACCGCGCGCGTGGCACGGGGCGAACCGATGCGCCGTGCCACTTCCGCGTAAGTAACGGTCTCGCCCGCCGGAATCCCGCGAAGAACCTGCCAGACGCGCTGCTGAAAGGCCGTACCGCGCACATCCAGCGCAAGATCGAGCCCCATGTTCGGCGCCTCGGCGAAACCGACGACTTTTGCGACCGTCTGCTCGTAGTTCGCATCGGCGCCGATCAGTTCCGCCTTCGCAAAGCGGTCCTGCAGGTCACGGACCAGTTCGTCGGGATCGTCACCGAGCAGGATCGATGCCACCCCCCTGTCGCTGGAAGCCACGAGGATCGCGCCCAGCGAACACTGCGCAACCGCGAAGTGCAGCACTTCGTCGGCACCGCCGCTCCGATAGCGTCCCGGCGTCATGCCCAGCATCGCCGAGGATTGCTCGTAGAAGCGACCGCTGGAGTTGAAGCCCGCCTCATAGATCGCATCGGTCACCCGGCTGCCGGCCGCGAGAGTTTCGCGCACTTTGCGGGCACGGTGCGCACCGGCATAGGCCTTCGGGGTAAGGCCGGTCTGTGCCTTGAACAGCCGGTGGAAATGGGCGGGGCTCAGTTCCACCGCGGCCGCCAGGTCATCGAGCGAAATCGGCTCGTCCGATGCCTCGATCAACCGGCATGCCTGTTCCACCAGAGCGGCGTTGCCGGCCTCCCGGGATGCACCTTCCGGATTACAGCGCCGGCACGGCCGGCATCCCGTCGCCCGCGCGCTCTCCAGCGTATCGTGCAAGGTCACGTTCCGGGGGTTGGCCGTCCGCGAGGGACACGAGGGCCGACAGTAGATCCCGGTGGTCGCCACCGAATACCACAACTTGCCATCGGCGCTCTTGTCACGGGCGACGACCTGCGCCCAGCGCGGGTCGCTTGCGGTGCGATCGATATGTCTGTCTGCGTTCGTCATGAAGCCGTTCTGCCAGCCCGAGATCCAGCCCGCGCTCTGTTTCTTGCTCTCAAATCCGATATGGGGCTTCGGACCGCTCCTGGCGAGACAAGGCGGCGTGAAGCGCTTGATCGTTACCGCCATTCGGCTATGGCATGGCCATGCTTGATTTGTCCGGACATTACTCTGACGACGACCTGGTTGACGGCTTCGCGCGGCAATTCGCGCTGGAACGGATCGACGACGACCTGTTCCGCGCTCCGCCCATAGCCGGAGCCACCGGGCGATGCTTCGGCGGCCAGCTCGTCGCCCAGGCGTTCAACGCGGCCCGGCATACCGTCGACGACAAGATCGCGCACAATCTTCACGCCCACTTTCTCAGGCCGGGGCGCGAGGCGGAACCGTTGCTCCTGAAAGTCGAGCGCGATTTCGATGGCGGCAGTTTCGCCGTACGTCGGGCGATCGTGCTGCAGAACGAGGCGCCTCTGCTCACGCTCACAGCCTCGTTCCATAAGCTCGAAACCGGTCTCGAGCATGCAGCACCGATGCCGCGCGTGCCCGACCCGGAAGAGCTGCTGCCGCTAGATGCGCTGGCCCTGCAGTATGGCGAGGACATCGGCGAGGTCGCGCGCGCCTATCTCGAACGCCGTTCCGCATTCGAGATGCGCCCGGTCGGCTATCCCTCGTTCCTGCAACAAGGCAAGGACCTGCCGGTCTCGCGCACATGGTTCCGCCTGCGCGGATCGATCCCGGTGGACGCGTCACTGCAGCGGGTCATGCTCGCCTACGTTTCCGACTATGCTCTGCTGAGTTCGGCGCTGATCCCGCACGGTGTGAACATGTTCGAGACGAGCATGCAGACCGCCAGTCTCGATCACGCGGTGTGGTTCCATGAAGAGGCTCCACTGGACGACTGGCTGCTTTACGCCACCGAAAGCAACTGGGCAGGCCGTGGGCGCGGCAGGGCCGCAGGCAGCATCTACACCCGCGACGGGCGCCTTGTCGCCAGCACCGTGCAGGAAGGCCTGATCCGCCTGCGACCCGATCGACCGGCAGGCGGCACCATCCCGCACACGCCCTGAGTACCCCGCCGCAAGCCCCAAAGGCGCCGATCAGGTGGGGATCAGGCGACCACGCCGTAGCTCTCGCTTTGCGCCAGCACGCGGTGTGCGCGATCGACGATGGGCTTGTCGACCAGCTTGCCGTCGACCGCCACCGCGCCGTGACCGTTCGACAGGGCATCGACCACGCGGCGTGCCCAGTCGACCGAAGCCGCGCTGGGCGAAAATGCCGCGTTCACCGGCGCGACCTGCCGGGGATGGACGCAAAGCTTGCCGCCGAAACCGAAGCGGCGCGACCGCGCCGCATCCCGCGCCATTCCCTCCACGTCGGCAAGGTCGACCGAGACGCCGTCGACCGGCGCCTGGAGGCCGGCCAGCCGCGAGTGCAGCACCATCTGGGTACGGATCGCATCGATCTCCTCCCGGTCGCCGTCGATACCCGCATCGACCTGAAAATCGACGGTGCCGAAATGCAGCCTCACGAGGCCCTCCGCGCCGCACAGACCCGACAGATCCAGCGCCCCTCGCACCGTTTCCACCAGCGCGTGCAGCGGCACCTTGGCCCGGCGCATATCGACAAAATCCTCAGCCCTCTCCGCCTTGGGCAGCATCAGCCCGGCAAGCCCCGGCAGCCCCGCCAGCGCCCAGACATCATCCTCATGCCACGGGGTTCCCAAACTGTTGACCCGCACCACGAAGCGCGGTTCGGCGAGCATTGCCAGCGCCTGGTAGATCGTGTCGCGCGCGGCGACCTTGTGATCCGGCAACACCGCGTCCTCAAGATCGAGCACCACCATGTCCGCGCCGCTGCAGGCCGCCTTCTCGAAGCGATCGGCGCGGTCGCCGGGCACGAACAGGATGGAACGGGCGGGCAGCGACATGGAAAGGTCCTCTCAGGTCAGGTTGCCGCGATCGTCGCGGCGGAAGGTCTGCGAATAGGAATAGCGATCGGCGGGGTGCGTGCTGACGGCCATCTCGACCACCTCGCCCCGCCGGTTGTTGTACTTGCGGGTTACCCGCAGGGCAGGCGCGCCGCGCTTGACGCCCAGCCGCTCGGCCGACCGCGCATCGACGGCGAAGCCCTCGATGGTCTGCTGCACCTCTACGATCCGTTCCCCGAACTGCTGCTCGATCCGCGTGTAGATCGGGGTGTGATCGTCCGCGTCGGCAAGCGTGACGCCGCGAAAGGCGGGATGAATGTAGATCCGCGACAGGGCGATCGCGACACCGGCCTCGGTACGGCGTACCGCATCGAGCACCAGCCACGCCTCACCCGGCTTCGCCTCCAGCGTCCCGGCAAGATCGCCGGTGATTTCCATCACCTCGCGTCCGTGCAGTTCCAGCCGCGTTTCGGAAGTGAAGCGGTGAAGGTCGCTCAGCCCTTCGATCACCTGCACATAGCCGCCCTGCTGGCGTGGACCGACGACGCGAGTGCCGACACCGGCCTGCCGCGTCACCATACCCAGTTGCACCAGCCGCTTGATGGCTTCGCGCACGGTGAATCGACTGGCGCCGAACTGCGCGCACAACTCGAATTCCGTGGGGATCAGCGCTCCCACCGGGAAACGTCCCGCCTCGATCTCCGCGATCAGGGTCTGGGCAAGCTGCAGGTAGCGGGGTTGCTGTTGGAGCGGCGGCGTCATCTCATGTCCCCTCGGCACGACTGGATTGTCCGGTGGTCCGGACAATCCTCCGTAAACCAAAGACACGGCAGATGTCAGCGGATGATCTCCTTTTCGCGCAGGGCCGAGATTTCCGGAACGCCGAAGCCGAGCGAGACCAGCACATCGTCGGTATCCTGCCCCAGTTTCGGCGCGGCCTTGGCAGGATGTTCGGCACCGCTTGCGCGCACCGCCGAGGCGACGCCGGGAAGTGCGCCATGGTCCGGGTGGGCGAAGTCGACGATGCGACCCTGTTCGCGAACGAAGGGATTTTCCAGCGCCTGCCCCACGTCGAGCACCGGCGCGGCAGGCACCTTGCCCGCGAAGATCTCCATCCACTCAGCAGTAGTGCGGGTGGCTAGCACGGCGTCGAGGTCGGCGTTGAATGCCTCGCGATTCTCAAGGCGGGCCTTGAACGTGGCATAGCGCGGGTCGGTCGCCCATTCGGGCTTGCCGATCAGCGGCGCCATATTCTGCCAGAACTTCTCCTTGTTGCACATGATGAAGATCCAGCCATCCTGCGTGGTGTAGAGCTGGCTGGGTGTCAGCGACGGGTGGCCCGAACGCGGCGTGCGGCCCACGGTGACGCCGCCGTTGAGATACCATTCGGCCACGTAGTTGAGGTTGGACAGCGCCACGTCGAACAGGCTGACGTCATAGTCGCGGCCCACGCCCTGCGCCCGCGCCGAGACGACACCCGCCAGGATCGCCATCGCGGCGGTGGTGCCGGTCATGAAGTCGATGATCGAAAGGCCGAAGCGTGAAGGCGGTGCCTCCGGCTCGCCGGTCAGCGAGAGGTAGCCCGCCTCGGCCTGCATCAGGTAATCGTAGCCCGGCCAGTTGGCGCGGCTGCCGGTGCGGCCATAGGCCGAAAGGTGGGCGCAGACGATGCGCGGATTGACGGCTGAGAGGCTGGCGTAATCGAGGCCCAGCTTCGTCGGCAGATCGCCGCGCAGGTTGTTGAACACGACGTCCGCCGAAGCGACCAGACGCTCAAGGACGGCGCGGCCCTCTGCGCTCTTCAGGTCGACGCCAACGCTCTTCTTGTTGCGGTTGAACGCTTCGTAGAAGTGACTGTCCTCGGGACCGAAGAAGTACGGGCCGACATGACGGCCCACGTCGCCGCCATCCTTGTGATTCTCGATCTTGATGACCTCGGCGCCGAGGTCGGCCAGCTGCTGGGTGCCGAAGGGACCGGCGCCATACTGCTCGACCGCGACGATGCGCAGGCCCGCCAGCGGCTGCAGGCCGGGCTGCGCGGTGTCCGCCGTGATGTCGGAAGCGGGGGCGTTCATGCCGGGTTCCTTGCGATGATCTGCTTGGCGATGATGATGCGCTGCAGTTCGTTGGTGCCCTCGCCGATGGTCAGCAGGGGGGCGTCGCGGTAGAGGCGCTCGATCGGGTATTCCTTGGAATAGCCGTAGCCGCCGAAGATGCGCATCGCTTCGGTCGCGTTCTCAAGGCCGGCTTCGGTGGCGAAGAACTTGGCCATGCCCGCTTCCATGTCGCAGCGTTCGCCGCGGTCGTAGGCCATCGCGGCATTCTCGGTCAGCAGGCGCGCGGCGGTGACGCGGGTCGCCATCTCGCCCAGCTTGAGCTGGATAGCCTGGTGTTCGCAGATCGGCTTGCCGAAGGTCTTGCGGGTCTGCGAATAGGCGACAGCCTCGTTCAGCGCCGCCTGCGCGATGCCGAGGCCGCGCGCGGCCACGTTGATGCGGCCCAGCTCAAGACCGCCCAGCACCTGCTTCAGGCCCTTGCCCTCGACGCCGCCGACAAGGCGCTCCACCGGCACGCGGTAGTCCTCGAAGGCCAGCGCGCAGCTGTCGATACCCTTGTAACCCAGCTTCTCCAGCTTCTTGGAGACGACGAAGCCCGGGCCCTTCTCGGCGATCAGCAGGCTCATGCCCTTGTGGCGCGGCTCGGCGGTGGGGTCGGTCTTGACCAGCAGCAGGATGCAGTTGCCCGAGCCCGAGTTGGTGATCCACATCTTGTTGCCGTTGACGACGTATTCGTCGCCCTCGCGCTTGGCGACGGTGCGGATGTTCTGCAGGTCGGTGCCCGCGTCGGGCTCGGTCAGGCCGACGCCGCCGCGCAGTTCGCCGGTGGCGAACTTCGGCAGGTAATGCGCCTTCTGCTCCTCGGTGCCGCAGCGCTGCACGGTCATCGCCATGATCATGTGCGAATTGATGATGCCCGAGACGGACATCCACACCGCCGAGATCTTCTCGATGATGCGCGCATAGGTCAGCGTCGAGATGCCGAAGCCGCCGAATTCCGGATCGATCATCAGGCCGAAGAAGCCCAGCTCCTTCATCTTGTCGACGATGGCCTGCGGGTATTCGTCGTCATGGTCCAGCTGGTGGACGTAGGGCTTCACTTCGGCCTCAAGGAACTTCTCGACGGTGTCGAGAATCATCTGTTCCTCTTCGGGCGTCGCGCCCTGACTGCTGATCGGGCTTTCCATGTTCACGCGGGGGTTCCTTCCAGAATGTCGGCAGTGGTGGCAGCGGCGAGCAGGTCGCTCAGGCGCGCTGCGGGATGGTTGGCGATGTCCAGCACGGCATCGGCGATCGCGTCGGCCTGCGAGCGGCTCACGCGGCGGGCGGCGTTGTCGTCGTACTTGGCGCGGATTTCGGCGTTGGAGAGCGGGCGATCGGCCGCGCCCCGGTTCACCGCCTCGCGCTTTGCGATGCGGCGGCCGTCCGTCGTCTCGACGATAACCTCGCCGGTGAAGTGGACCGGATAGTCGGTATCGGGATCGACGGCATAATCGACCTTCTGCGCCAGCTTGAGCACATCCGGATCGGCCAGCGCCGCGCCGTCCAGCTCGTCCAGCGTGAAGCGGCCCTTGAGCAGCCCTGTCGCCACGACATAGGGGATCGAGAACTGCGCATCATAGCTGGTCGCCGGGACCTTCTTGGGCGCGGCGGGTTCGCACACGATGGGGATCACCGCTTCGGGGACCAGCACCGTGACGCGCGCGATGTCTTCGCCCGAAAGGCTATGTTCGCCGCAGATCGCGGCGGCGGCATCACCGGCAGCGTGAGTCATGTGGCAGGCCGGCAGCGGCTTGACCGAGACGTTCTCGATCTCCCAGCTTTCGCCAAGTCCCGCGCAGGCATCCGCCAGACCGGCAGGCGCGCCGTCGCGCAGGTAGAGCGAATAGAGGCCGAAGCGCCCCTCGTATGCCGCCTTCGGCCCGACGAAGCCGTGCTTCGCCATCGTCGCGGCGGTCAGCGCGGAGCTGGCCGCCCAGCCGGGATGCAGGCGCTTGGTCCAGGCGCCGTCCTCCAGGAATTCGAGGCTGCCGCCCGCCATCGACAGGACGATGCCCTGCGCCATGCCGATCTGCTGGGCATCGAGCCCCATCAGGAGACCCGCGCCCACCGTCGCCCCGAAAGCACCGCACAGGCTTGTTGGGTGGAAGCCGTGGCGGTGGAAGCCCCCGGCCGCGACGCTGGCGACGCGGGTGGAGACTTCCATGGCGATGATGTAGGCACGCAGCAGATCGGCGCCACTCGCTCCGGCATTGTCGGCGACGGCAAGGGCAGCGGGAAGGCTGCTCACCGTCGCGTGGATGATGCCGCGCGAATGTGTGTCGTCGTAATCCAGACCATGCATAAGGAGGCCATTGACCAGCGCCGCCTCACGCGGGGCCAGCGATCGTCCGTGGCCGAGGACGGGCGAGCGCCCTTCCCCCAGATCCCATGCCGCCGCGAAGGCGCGCTGCCCCCACCTCTCGCCGAGCGCGGCGATGCCGGTTCCGATCGAGTCCAGCATGAGGTGGCAGGCGCGCTCGCGCACCCGCTCGGGCACGGCATCAAGCGTCAGCCCGCTCGCGAATTCGGCATAAGTCCGGGCAATCATCTTCACTCTCCCGCGAGGCCGACGGTGCGCCGGGCCGGGGCTGCGTCCGGATCCTGCGCAATGGCGTCGAGCGAGGCCCCGCGTCCCTCGACGCGCACCGCGATCACGGCGATCATCATCAGCGCCAGCACCGTGCCGACCATCATGAGGACGCCCTCAAGTCCGAAGTTTTCGAACAGCCACACGGTCATGAACGGCGTCAGCATCGAACCGGCGCGGGCACACATCCCGGCAAAGCCGGTGCCGCGCAGACGATAGGCGGTCGGGAACATCTCTGGCACGTAGAGGAACAGCCCGATCGCGGTCAGCATGTAGATGCTGCTCACCAGCAGGAAGCCGGCGATGGCGAGCGGGACCGTGCCCTCGACGTTGGGATAGATCGCGCCGAACAGGATGATGAGCAGGCCCGCGATGATGAGCGAAGCGCGGCGCGACACCTTGTCGGCAATCGCCACGGCGACCAGCGAACCGGCGATGCTGCCGAACGACATCAGCGTGGTGAAGCCCAGCGACTGCACCATCGTCTGCCCCTTGCTCACAAGGAAGGTCGGCAGCCAGGCGACGAAGCCGTAAACGGAGACGTTGGCGGCGATGGCCGTGAGCGTCGCGGCGGCAAGCCGTCCGCGCATGTCCGATGCAAAGAGGCGGGAAAGCGGTGCATGGGCCGGGGCGGCGGATGCGGTCTTCGCATAAGGGGCAAGCGGGCCCTTCTGCGCCGTGATTTCGGCCTCGATCCGCTGCAGAACCGCCTCGGCCTCCTCGGTGCGGCCGACGGATTCCAGCCAGCGGGGCGATTCCGGCATGGTCTTGCGCAGGACCCAGATGCCGATGGCACCGGCTCCGGCGATGGCGAACATGTAGCGCCACCCCAAGTTCGGGATGACGAGGTAGCCGATCGAGGTGGCGATCAACAGGCCCGAACCGATGATCGCGCCCAGTATCGCGCCCCACCGGCCGCGATGGCTTGGCGGGATGAACTCGCCCAGCGTACCCGCCGCGACGACCAGTTCCGCACCCAGTCCAAGGCCCATGATGAAACGGCAGACGATCAGGAACGTCATCGAGGGAGAGAAAACCGCCGCGATGGATGCGAACCCGAAGAGCGCGAGGTTGAACTGATAGGAATAGCGGCGGCCGAACCGGTCGCCGACATAGCCCGCCATGGCCGCGCCGAGCAGCATGCCGAGGAATGTCATCGACATGAAGGCCGCCGCCTGCGGCAAAGTGCCGAAGCCTTCCGACTTCACGGCAGCCATCACGCCGCCCGCAAGGTAGACGTCGAAAGCGTCAAGGAACGCGCCGGCGCTGATAAGGCCGAGGATGCGCCAGTGGAAACGCGAAACCGGCAGGCGATCCAGCCTGGCTCCTGCGTGAACGGTTGTTGGCATCGAAGTCACGATAATCCTCTCCTTACCGCCGGACGCTTCCCGCCTCCTGTCGAGGTCGTTCGCAAGGCGCCCGGGGCTGTCCTGTCGTATGCTGGAATGACGCGTCCGCTTATGCGGGGGCATCGCCCGGCGCGCGGCCGCGCTTGTAGACCAACGAGTTGCGCGTGAATTCCATCACCATCTCGCCGTCCTGGTTGAAACCGCGCGTACGCGTGGTGACGATGCCCTGCGTCGGCCGCGAAGCGGATTCGCGCACATTGAGAACCTCGGATTCGGCATAGAGCGTATCGCCGGCGAAGACCGGATGAGTCAGCTTGATGTCGGTCCAGCCGAGGTTCGCAGGCGACTTCCCGCTGACGTCGTTGACCGTCATGCCCAGCACGATGGCAAGGCTGAGGCCGCTGTTGACCAGCAGCTTGCCGAACTCGCTCTGCTTCGCGAAGTGCGCATCGCAGTGCATCGGATGGTAGTTCATCGTCATCAGCGAGAACTGGATGTTATCGGCATCGGTGATCGTTCGACCGGGGCGATGCTCATAGATGTCGCCAACGGTGAAGTCTTCCAGATAGCGGCCATAGCTGGCGCGATACCGGTTCTCACCGACCTTCTGCGCGGTCAACGTCATGTTATCGACTCTCCTTGTATGTTTGTCCGGACAATATCACGGACATGCGTTCGTGCAAGCGTCTGGATGTCAAAAAGCGACTTCGGCCCGCGCGGCGATCGTGTTCCCCGAATCCTTGCCGAGATACGATCCAGTGAGGTTGTTCGTTTCCCAGTGGATGCCGTCGAGCATCAGGCGGAAGTAGTTTGTAAGATACCAGTTCACCCCCGCCGTGGCCGCCCAGCCGGTGCCACCCAGCGGCGCGCCGGAACTGTCCTGGTGTTCGTAGCGGGCGACGAGTTCGATGCCGCCGGAGCCGCCTTCGGTGATCGGGCTCAGCACCTTCGGAGCTACGTATGTGCCGCTGACCGAGGTGTAGGTCGGCTTCTCCCCAGTCAGCCAGAAGCCGCCGTTGACCGACAGCGTCTTGAACTTCGCGGTGTCGAAGGCCGCCGCCGGGCCGCCCTTGACGTGCCGCTCGCCATATTCGGAAAAGGCGTAGACCGGGCCGTAGACGCCGCCAAACTCGACGCCGAACGCCTTCGATCCGGTGGCGCCGGTCAGCGTCGCGGCATTCACCTGCACGCTGTTGTTGAGAGCGCCCGAGATGAACTGGTTGACCGCCACCGATGCGGTCGCGGCGGGAATGTGCTCGGAGTATGCCCAGCCGCCGATATGGACGATCGCCTTGTCGGTCAGGATCGGATTCCAGTGCGCGCGGCTGAGGAACATGCGGTGGTCATTGCGGGTGAAGTCCGAATCCAGCGCATCACCGTGGACTGCAACGCTCCAATGCCAGTTCTTCTGCCCGGCCCGCGCGGCGATACCCATCAGGTAGGCTCGCCCGCCCTGCGTCGCGAGCGCGATCGTGTTGATGTTGGTGGTGATGAAGGGGTTGGCGGTCGCCGCCGTGCCGATGTCGATCCCGCGATCGGTGATCAGATTGCCCGCGCGGATGTCGGCATCGACTTTCCCGAACTTGGTCTTGTAACCCAGGAAGGTGTTCACGACCTCGACCGAGTTGCGGCGAAAATCAGCCTCGAACTGGTAGAACAGGTGCTGGCCCACTGTGCCGACGCCGCCGAAGCGGAACTGGCGCAAAGTGGAGACGGTGATGTTGCGGCGATCGTAGTCGGACCCGCTGGTCGACGAGATGTCGGCCAGGATGCGCCCGCGCGGCTTGAAGGTGAAATTGCCGTCCTTGCTGGAGAAGACCGGTGCGCCGCGGCTCCAGTCGACATTGAGATCGGCCGGGACGTCGACTCCGCCGGCGCCCCTGCCAACTTGCGCGTTGCCGGCTTCGACAGCGGCGACTTCGACGCTCGGTTCGGGAGAATCTGCCGCCATCATCGGGACGGCGGCGGTGCTCATGGCGCGATCCTGAGCATTGGCCGATTGTACGGGGGCAACGGACTGCGGAGGAACCCCATCTCCCAGCGCGGCCTTGGCTCTTGCATTCTCCACCAGCGCATCCGCTTTTTCGCGCGTGATGAGCTTGTTGGCGACCATCTCGTCGATCAGCGCGAGCAGGGTGCGGTAAGTCGTATCATTGCCATCGGAAGCCTGCGACTGCGCGAACGCGCCTTGTGGCACCACCGTCAGCGCAAGGCCGGAAACCATGAGAGCGTGGCGTATCCGCATTCAATTCATCCTCGTTCGGTTGCTTGCCCATCTGTGCGGGCTGCGAACGCGGACCATTGCTCAAGACATTCATAATGTAAATTGTCCGTACAAACATATTATCTCGCTTTTACGTCCGGATACCTTGGTAGCGCCCACGCGCATCCCTCCGACCACTCGATGGAGACCAATACCGGGAACGGAGAAAGCCGGTAGAGGACCGCCGAGCCTGAAGCCCCCCGACCGCGTAATGGCCCCGCCACCGTGACACCCCTTGGCAGCGTCAAAGTGCGCGGAGCGCATCGATCCAGATAATTCAGTCGTGAACTAAATCCCTATGTCGGGAAATTCAGGCTCACTTTCCGCTTGAGTTGGCCGCGACACAGCGCCACCCGCGGAAAAATCCGGCGCCGGACGTCAGGCACGGGCGAGAACGATGGCGTCGCAGAAAGGAACGGGAACCGGATCATGGATATCGGCACAAGAGTGCGCCTCTCGCTGATGATGTTTCTGCAGTATTTCGTCTGGGGTGCGTGGTGGGTGCCGTTCGGCAGCTATCTGATGCACGCCGGTCTCGGCTCGTGGATCGGCACGATGTTTTCGGCGCAGGGTTGGGCAGCGATCCTGTCGCCGCTGTTCGTCGGCGCCATAGCCGATCGCTACTTCTCCGCGCAGAAAGTGGTCGGCGTGCTGCATCTGGCAGGCGGCGGCGCGCTGCTCGCGCTTTCGTTCGCGGGGAGCGACCCGGGCCTCGTCTTCGCGCTGACACTGGGCGTGCTGCTGGCTTATATGCCGACCCTCGCCCTGTCGAACGCGATCGCCTTCGCCGCGATGACCGACACCGCGAAGGAATTTCCCGCGATCCGCGTGCTGGGCACCATCGGCTGGATCGTCGCGGGTCTGCTCGTCGGCTGGCTGGGTGCGGAGGAGACCGCGCTGCCGCTGCGCATGGCGGCGGGAGTTTCGGTGCTCTACGGCCTCTATGCCTTCACCCTGCCCGCCACGCCCCCGGCCGCCGGTTCGGATCGCACCGGGATTGCCGGACTGCTGGGTCTGGACGCGATCAAGGGCGGCGACCGCTCGTTCTGGGCGCTGATCGGCTGCTCGCTGCTGCTGATGATCCCGCTGAGCTTCTACTACGCCTATGCTAACCCGTTCCTGGTCGGCGTGGGCGTCGGCGCGGCGGCGGGGGTGCAGACGATCGGGCAGGTTTCCGAAGTCGGCTTCCTGCTGCTGCTGCCGCTGTTCCTGCGCTGGTTCGGGATGAAGACGGTGCTGCTCGTCGGCATGCTGGCATGGACCGCACGCTATGCGCTGTTCGCCTTCGGCTTCGACGCGGGCGGCCCGCATATGCCGATGCTGCTGGTCGCGCTGGCGCTGCACGGCGTGTGCTTCGACTTCTTTCTCGTCGCCGGACAGATCTGGGTGGACCAGCGCTTCCCGACCGAGACGCGGGGCCGCGCGCAGTCGTTCCTCGCGCTCGTCACCTGGGGTGTCGGCTCGATCATCGGCAGCCTGCTGGCGAACGCCGTCTACGTCGCGCACAGCAGCGGCACGAACGGGCACGAGGTCGACTGGACCGGCTTCTGGCTGATCCCCTCGGCACTAGCCGCCGTGGTCGCGGTGGTGTTCGCGCTATCCTTCAGGGACAGCGCGAAGCGGGCCGGGAACTGAGCGGATCGGGGCGATCCCGCAAGGATCGCCCCGATCCGGCCATCAACCTGCGAGGGCTTCGGTCAGCCCGCTCGACTTGTCGTCCGCCAGCGCCAATTCGCGCAAAGTGCGGACGCCTGCCGCATCCCGGGGAGCGCGGGCGTGTTCGGCGACGATGCGCTGGAAGTTCCCGAGGCCGCGCTCGAAGGTATCCCCGTAGCCTTTGATCAGCCGCTGGCACAGCACCAGTTCCAGCGCCAGTTCGCGGTCCTTGGCTGCCTCGGTGCGCACCAGTTCCAGCCAGTGCTCGATGCGCTCCTGCTCCTCGATGTAGCGCAGCGAGCGCGGGCGGATCGACCGCATCGCCGCAACGGTGCGCAGCGCCAGGAACCAGCGCAGGCCGGTCGTCTCGACATGGCGCCCTTCGGTGAAGAAGCGGCCGAGCAGCTTCGTCAGGCCCTTGCTGGCGAGGATGCGGCGGCCGATCCCGGCGGGCAGCGTCTCGCACACTTCCTGCAGGCGCGGGTGCATGAATTCGGTGATCGAAAGGATCTGCTCGTCGCCCGCCTTCACTTCGCCGCGTACACGGGTGATGCGGCTGGCGCGCGTCTTGAGGTCGGCGACGCGAATGGTGTCTTCATAGCCCATCCACAGCGCCAGATGGCGCGCGGTCTCGGCGGTCAGTTCGAACGGCGCGGCATCGAGCGCGGCGACGGATTCGAGGCGATCGAGGTAGAGCGCGGCATAGGCGCCGTCCTGCCAGTCCATCAGCTTGGCGACGCCGTGCAGGGCGTTGGGCTGCGCGGGCGGGGGCAGGTTCGCGGCGATGCGCGCGGCGAGCGCGCGGCCCTGCTCGGTGGTCGGCACGGGGAGGTCGTGCGTGATCTCATCCGGCCTGGCAACGGGCTGCTGGGCGCGGTCGAAGCCTTCCTGGAAGCCCTTGAGGTTGCTCTTCACGGCGATGCCGCTGTGCTCGATCGCGGCGCGGTAGGTGTCGGCAGCGAAGGGCAACCCGCCGCTGCCCGCCAGCGCGCCGAACATGATCGCGCTGATGACGCTACCCGAACGGTCGGTCGCGGCTTCCATGTCGAAGCCGATGAAGCGCTTCGAGCGCTGGTAGGCCGCCTCGATGATCTTTTCGCCGTTACCGCGGCCGTCGCCCATCGCCTGCTTCTCGCCGATGGCGTAGATGCGGTGAGTGGAGCCGATCAGCGTCGTGCGCCCCGCGGTGGAGAACCCGCGCAGCAGTGCGCGACCGGTTTCCATGAGTTCGGAGGCGACAACCACGTCCACGTCGCCCGGCATCGGCATCTGCGCCATCACGGGCAGGCGGCCCGATCCGTCGGGCTTCGCCAGTTCGACGTAGTACACGGTCGAGCCGGTGCGCTGCGCCACGCCGGGGACCGAGGTGCCCTGCGCCAGCCAGCCCTCGGCGCGGGCGACTTCCTGAATCCAGTCGGCCAGCACGCCGCCGCCCTGTCCGCCGAGGGCGAGGATGGCGATGGTGATGCGGTTTTCGTTGGCGATCGTCATGGTGGTGTCTCTCACTCTCTTGCTTCATCCTCCCTGTCGCGAAGCGATGGGGAGGTGGCAGCCCGTCAGGGCTGACGGAGGGGACGGGCTGGGTTCCGCCCCCTCCACCACCGACTGCGTCGGCGGTCCCCCTCCCATTGCTGCGCAACGGGGAGGAATGGCTTCAGAACGCGCGCGCCGCGCGGGCCTTGTCGGCGCCGGCCTGCCAGCGGGCCATGATCGCGCCGCTGACTTTCGCCTTGAAGCGTTCGAACTTGCCTGGATTGGCGACGATCTGCGCGCGGTAGAAGCTGGGGCACAGCACCGCCGCATGGCTCACCTCGCCGCACAGGCCGCAGCCCACGCAGGAGTTCTCGACATGCGCCACCGGGTCCTGCCGCAGCGGGTCCGGGTTGGGCTTGATCGTCAGCGACGGGCAGCCCGACAGGCGGATGCAGCTGTGATCGCCGGTGCAGGTGTCGCTGTCGACGCCGAAGCGTTCGCGCACCACGCGCTCGCCCGCCTTCAGCTTCGCCGAAGTCGCCTTCTTCTCGCGCCGCTGCTTGTTGAGCATGCATTCGGACTGCGCGACGATGACCTTGGGGCCCTTCTCCTCGGTCGTCAGCGCCTCGCGCAGCATCGAGGTCATGCCCTTGAGGTCATAAGTGCGATGCGTCTCGCGCACCCACTTCGCGCCGACGCCGCGCACCGCCTTGGTGATCGGGTTCTTGGTCACGCGATTGGCGTTCTCGGCGCGCGATGACAGGATATCCTGACCGCCGGTGGCCGCCGAATAGCCGTTGTCGATGATCATGGTGACGGTGTCGTCCTTGTTGAACACCGCATTGCCGACGCCCGAGGTCAGGCCGTTATGCCAGAAGCCCCCGTCGCCCATGATCGCGATCGACCGCTTTGACCCCTCGCCTTCCTTGGGCTTGAACGCCGAGGCACCCGCCGCGCCGAGGCCATAGCCCATCGTCGTGTTGCCGATGTTGAACGGCGGCAGGATCGAGAACAGGTGGCAGCCGATGTCCGCCGAGACATGGGTGGGGCCAAGTTCGCGCTCCACCAGCTTCATCGCGGTGAAGATCGGGCGCTCCGGACAGCCGGTGCAGAAGCCCGCCGGGCGCTGCGGGATTTCCTTGGCGACCGGCGCGGGCAGCGGGCTTGCCGCTTCAAGCTGCGGCGCCAGCGCGGGGGCGTAGGCTTCGAGGAATTTCGCCAGGCCCTTGCGGATCACGTCGGCGGTGTATTCGCCCGAGCGCGGCAGCATGTCCTTGCCGACGATGCGGGTGTCCAGCTCCGCGCGGCGGATCAGCGTGTTGAGTTCGTGCTCGATGAACTCGGGCTGGCCTTCCTCCAGGATCATCACTGCGCGCTTGCCCTTGCAGAACGCGGCGACTTCCTCGGGGATGATCGGATAGACGACGTTCATGCAATAGATCGGCAGCTTGCTGACACCATAGGAGTCCGCCAGCCCGATCAGTTCCATCGCGCGGTTGAGGTTGTTGTAGAGGCCGCCCTGCACGATCAGGCCGATGCCCTCTTCGCTGTCTTCGGGGCCGAACCACTCGTTCAGCTTGTTGTCGCGGACATAGGCGATGCCTGCGGGCCAGCGCTTCTCGATCTTCTCGACTTCGTGAAGGAAGTTCGCAGGGGGCAGCACGATGCGGTCGGTATCGCGCACCGGGCTGGCGGCCGCCTCGCCCACCGTCAGCGGCGGGCGCACGTTGTCCTTCGCCACGAACGAACCGGTCATGTGGCAGGACCGCACGCGCAGCTGCAGCATGACCGGCGTGTTCGAGGCTTCGGAGAGGCGGAAGCCCTGCTCCACCGAGTCGACGATGCTGGGCAGGTTGGGGCGCGGATCGATCAGCCACATCTGCGACTTCATCGCGAAGGCATGCGTGCGCTCCTGCATGATCGAGGAGCCTTCGCCGTAGTCCTCGCCCACGATCACCAGCGCGCCGCCGGTAACGCCGCCCGACGAGACGTTGGACAGCGCGTCCGACGCCACGTTGGTCCCCACCACCGATTTCCACGCGACCGCGCCGCGTAAGGGGTAGTTGACCGAGGCCGCCAGCATCGCCGCCGCCGTCGCTTCCGAGGCGCTCGCCTCGAAATGGACGCCGAGGCTTTCGAGCAGGTCGTTGGCGTCGGCGAAGACGTCCATCAGGTGGCTGATCGGCGAGCCCTGATAACCGCCGACATAAGCCACGCCCGACTGCAGCAGCCCCTTGGTGACCGCCAGGATGCCTTCGCCGGTGAAGACCTCGCCCTCACCTGCGGTGAGCTTGAGGACTTCCTTCTTGAATGAACGCTCCGCCACTTGCCCTTACTCCGAAACAAGCGCGAGGACGCGCAGCGGGCTGCCCGAACCGCCCAGGATCTTGAGCGGCGAGGCAATCACGATCGCGCCGGTGGCGGGCAGCTTGTCGAGGTTTTCAAGGCACTGCAGGCCGTACTTGCCCGCGCCGTGGAGCAGCGTGTGCGCCGGGTACATCGGCTCAAGCAGATGCGCCTGGCCTGCATCGGTGCCGATCGTCTCGACGCCGAAGCCCAGCGCATCACGGTCGAGGATGTACTGGATGGCGGAAGCATCCGGCCCCGGGGTGTGGGCGCCGTCTTCCTTGCGGTTGGTGTAGGCGTCGACGTCCAGCTTCGACCAGTCGGTGCGGAACAGCACCCAGGCGCCGGCGGGAATGGCGCCGTGCTCGGCTTCCCAGACCTTGATGTGCTCGGCCGTCAGGAGGAAGTCCGGGTTCGCGGCGCATTCGACCGAGAAATCGAGCACCACGGCGGGCGCGACCAGCTTCTGCGGCGGCACCTTGTCGACGGTGTTGTCCGGCAGGTCCTTGCCCGAGACCCAGTGGACCGGCGCGTCGAAGTGCGTGCCGGTGTGCTCGCCCACCGTGAAGTTGTTCCAGTGCCATGCGACGCCGCGCTCGTCGTAGCGCGAGATTTCCTCGCGCGAGAAGGCAGCGGTCTGGCCGAACGGCTCGGGCAGCACCAGCAGCGGGGTATCTTCGGAGAGGGTCTGGGTCAGATCGACGACGGTGATGTCACCGGCCGTCAGCGCATGGGCGAGAGAAGCGAGAACGTCTGTCATGGACTTGGGCCTCCTGTTGGACCATTACGGCGAAGAGTATCGGATTAAGTTGCATATGCAACTAAAATGTCATGCCGGGCGTTTCGGCCCGCTGGAGCCTAGGATGAGCGAGGATTTGCGCCCTTTCGGTAACCCTGGATCGGAGGATTTCCGCCTCGACGCTTACCCGTTCTATCTGCTGAACCGGGCCGCGAGCCGGTACAACGTGGTCATCGAGTCGGGCCTGCGCGGCATCGGCATCGACATTCCGACGTGGCGCGTGCTGATGATCCTGGGCGAGCACGAGCCGCTGGCGATCGGGCAAGTGGCGAAGTCGGCGGTCATCAACCTCTCCACCATGATGCGCATCGTCGAGCGCATGACCAAGGCGGGGCTGATCGAGACCGCGCCGAGCGAATCGGACGGCCGCGTGACCGAGATCCGCATGACGGCCGAGGGCCGCGTAAAGCTGGGCGAAGCGCGCGAAGTGACCGCGCCGCTTTATGACAAGATCATTCGCGGGTTCTCGGCCGGGGACTTTTCGAAGATGCTGGACCTGCTCGGGCGGCTATACGACAACCTGGATTAACCCGTTCCTCCCCGAGCTCGTCTCGGGGGGGGGGGTGGTGCCGACGAAGTCGGTGACGGAGGGGCAACTTTCGGCCCCGTCCCCCTCCACCATCGCCTGCGGCGACGGTCCCCCTCCCCGAGCAAGCTCGGGGAGGAAGGAATAAACTTGCACGTGCAACCATATTAGTTTAGGCATGAAGCAATTCAGGAGAGACATCCATGCGTATTGCGTGCCTCGGCGGCGGACCTGCCGGTATCTACTTCGCGATCTCGATGAAGCTGCGCGATCCCGCGCATGAGGTCCACGTCTTCGAACGCAACCGCGAGGGCGACACCTTCGGCTGGGGCGTGGTGTTCTCCGACCAGACGCTGGTGAACCTGCAGGCGAACGACCCGGTCAGCGCCGCCACCATCGTCGACAGCTTCGCGCACTGGGACGACGTGGACGTCACCGTGGGCGAGAACACCGTCAGTTCCTCGGGCCACGGCTTCATCGGCATCGGCCGCAAGCACCTGCTGCAGATCCTGCAGGCGCGCGCCGCCGAACTGGGCGTGATCATGCACTTCGAGACGCAGTTCAGCGACGACCTCTCGCAGTTCGCGGACTTCGACCTGATCGTGGCGGCGGACGGCATCAATTCGATGGTGCGCACCGCCAATGAAGAGAAGTTCGGCGTCGATATCCAGACAAAGACCAACAAGTTCTCCTGGCTGGGCACCACCAAGCTGTTCGATGCCTTCGCCTTCATCTTCGAGAAGACCCACGCAGGCTGGATCTGGGCACACGCCTATCGCTTCGACGAGACGCACTCGACCTTCATCGTCGAATGCTCGCCCGAAACGTGGACCGGCCTTGGCCTCGACGTGATGGAGCAGGCCGATTCGATCGCGCTGTGCGAGACAATCTTCGCCCGCCATCTGGACGGCCACCCGCTGATCTCCAACGCCACGCACTTGCGCGGCTCGGCGGCGTGGATCAACTTCCGCCGCGTGATCTGCAAGCAGTGGTCTTTCGACAACGTCGTGCTGCTTGGGGATGCCGCCCACACCGCGCACTTCTCGATCGGTTCGGGCACCAAACTCGCGCTGGAAGACGCGATCAAGCTGGCGCAAGTGCTGGACCGCCCCGGGATTACCGGACGCGAGGAACTGGCCGCCGCGCTCGCCGAATATCAGGCGGAGCGTCATGTCGAGGTGCTCAAGATCCAGAACTCGGCCCGCAATTCGACCGAGTGGTTCGAGACGCTGGATCGCTACCTCGGCTTCGACCTGCCGCAGTTCGCCTATTCGCTGATGACCCGCTCGCAGCGCGTCAGCCACGAGAACCTGCGCCTGCGCGACCGCACCTGGCTGGAAGGGCTGGAACGCTGGTTCTGGGCGGGCAACGAAGGGCGCAACGTGCCGGTGCAGCCGATGTTCACGCCTTACACCCTGCGCGGGATGACGGTGCCCAATCGCGTCGTGATCCCGGCGATGTTGACTTATTCCGCCGATGCGGACGGCTACGCCAACGACTTCCACTCGGTCCACTACGGTTCGCGCGCGCTGGGCGGTGCCGGTCTGGTGGTCACGGAGATGCTCGCCGTCGCGCCAGAGGGCCGCACCACCCCCGCCTGCCCCGGCCTGTGGCATGACGGTCAGGCCGAGCGCTGGACCGCCTTCAACCAGTTCGCGCACCAGCACTCGGCGACGAAGACCTGCGCTCAGATCGGCCATGCCGGTGCCCGCGCCGCGTGTCAGGTGCCCGGTGAAGGTGTGGGCTACGACGTGCCGATGGACGCGCCGTGGCCGACCGTCTCCGCCAGCGCGCAGGCGTGGCGCAAGGGCGGCACGGTCCCGCAGGCATTGGACGCGAAGGGCATGGACCGGATCGTCCAGCAATTCGTCGCGACCGTCATGCTGGCCGACAACGCTGGCTTCGACATGCTCGAAGTGCAGGCGGGCCACGGCAACCTGCTCTCGGCCTTCATCACCCCGGTGATGAACGCGCGTGACGACGCCTTCGGCGGCTCCCTTGAAAACCGCATGCGTTTCCCGCTGCGCGTGATCGAGGCGGTGCGCGCCGCATGGCCGCAGGACAAGCCGCTGGCGGTGCGCATTTCCGCCAACGACTGGGTCGGCGAAGCGGGCGTGACCCCTGCCGAGGCGGTCGAGATCGCCAGGCTGCTGCGCGAAGCGGGCGTGGACATCGTCGACGTTTCCGCCGGTGAGACCGCGCCCGAAGGCCGCCCGGTCTACGGCCGCATGTTCCAGACCCCGTTCGCCGACCAGATCCGCAACGAGGCAGGCGTACCGACGATCGCGGTGGGCAACATCGCCGATGCCGATCAGGTCAACTCGATCCTGACGGCGGGCCGCGCCGATCTCGTCGCGCTGGGCCGCACGCACCTGTTCGACCCGGTGTGGACGCTGCGCGCGGCGGCCTCGGCCGGGTATGAGGAACAGCCGATCCCCGCGCCCTACAAACTGGGCCAGCAGATGGCGATGCGCGCTGCGAAACAGGCGGAGGGCGCACGGGCCTGACCCTCGCGCCCGGCGGCCGGGGCTTCGACAAGCTCAGCCTGAGCGGAATTGGGAGGTTCATTCCAACCTCGCTCAGCCCGAGCGGATTTGGGAGGTCTGTTGCCAACGTCCGCTCACCCTGAGCTTGTCGAAGGGTCTGCTTCAACGCAGGGTTGCTTGCCCGAAAGAAACTTTATGCCTGCAGGAATCGACATAATCGCATCCTCCGCTATGGAGCCTCCTGGAGAACGAGGAGCCTTGGCGACGATGGACAAGACGATTCCCGGCGGCACGACGGCTGCAGGCACGCTCGACTTGCGCGTCTGGGTTCGCCTGCTTGACTGCGCGAAGATCATCGAGAAACGCCTGCGCCGCAATTTCGAGGACCAGTTCTCCACCACCCTGCCCCGCTTCGACATCCTCGCGACGCTGGACCGCGCGCCGGACGGCCTGCGCATGGGCGAACTGTCGCGCGCGCTGCTCGTCTCCAACGGCAACGTCACCGCGATCGTGCGCCAGTTGCAGGAACAGGGCCTCGTCTCTTCGTACACCGATCCGGAAGACGCCCGCTCCGCCATCGTCTCGCTCACGCCGAACGGCCGCGTCCAGTTCGCCGTACTGGCAGAGGCCCATCACGGCTGGGTGCGCGAAGCCCTCGCCGACTTTCCCGAGGACAGCCAGCGCCAGCTTCTGACCCTGCTGACCCAGCTCAAGACTTCCATTCTCTAGGACCTCTCGCCGATGCCTTTCACCACCTCCACGCAAGTGCGCTTCGCGCATGTCGACCCAGCGGGGATCGTCTTCTACCCCCGCTACTTCGAGATGCTGAACGGCGCGGTGGAAGACTGGTTCGCGCAGGACCTCGGCATGGACTTCGCATCCATGCATCTGGAACACCACATCGGCGTGCCGACGGTGAAGCTGGACGTCGAATTCGTCTCGCCCAGCCGCCTCGGCGACCGGCTGGAGATGACCGTCACCGCCAAGCGCCTCGGCCGTACCAGCTGCGGGATCGAAGTCGTGTTCGCCGGTGAAGGCCGCGACCGCCTGCGCGCGCAAGTGGTGCTGGTCTGCATGGACCTGAACGACCACCGCCCGGTCGAATGGCCCGCCCATGTGCGCGAAAGGATCGAGGCGGGGCTGGTTCCGGCCTGACCCACGCACAATTCCACTGGTTCATGGAGGCTTAAGCGGCGATAGGCTTCTCGTTCGCACTTATCGCCCAGGATCCACGACCAATGCAATCGACGCCGCCCCGGTGGGCCACAACCGTTCCCACTGGCACCGCGACGCCTGTTGCCACGATCACTCCGGCGCTCGTGGAACTGCGCCGCTCCGGCCCGGCGATCCGGCCGCAGGTCTGGGGCGCGATGCTGCTGAGCCTTGCCGTCCTGACCGTGCTGATGCACCGCGCGCAACTCGTCATCGATCCGTGGCAGGCAGGCAATCGGCCATTCTACGCCGCGGGTCTGCTGGCCCTGCTCGCACGCTTCGCGCTGCCCCGCACCAGTTGGCGCCATGCGCTGCCGCTCGCGCATTTCAGCGAGTACGCCGCGATTTTCACGATGATCTCGCTGATGGGCGCGACCGCCAGCTACCCGGTGGCGGCCCTGACCAGCGGCTATGCCGACGAACGGCTTCAGGCGATCGACGTGGCCATGGGGTTCGACTGGGTGAGCCTCTACCGCCTCGTCGCCGCGCATCCGGTGCTGCAGGCGGTGGGCACGGTGGTCTATCGCAGCATCTACGTCACCCCCGCCGTGCTGCTGTGGTGCGCGGCGCGGGGCGGGCGGCATGACGAGGCCTATCGCTTCATCGCCGGGTTCTGGCTGGCCACGATCATCACCCTGCTGCTGTTCAGCCTGATGCCCGCCATCGGCCCGTTCTCCTACCTGTGGCATGCTGCGATCCCCTACATGCCCGAAAGCGAGCAGTGGCAGGAGGGCCTGATCCCGGCGCTAAGGGCCTATCAGGTTCACGTCGTCGATCTGGGCCACTTGCGCGGGATCGTCTCGGCGCCGAGTTTCCATACGGCGGCGGCGGTGCTCTACATCGCGGCGGGCTGGCGCATTCCAGCGCTGCGCTGGTGGATCGTTGGGCTCAATGCAGGGATGCTGCTGTCCACGCCGGTCGAGGGCACGCATTACCTGGTCGATATGGTGTTCGGCGCGGGGGTCGCAGGGATCGCCCTGTCGCTCATGGCCTGCCACCGGCGGCTGACGGCCTAGGCTGCGTGGACAAATTCGGACAGTCAGCGAACGCCCCGTTGCGGATGTTGGCCTATGAACAGATAAAGCTCAAATGAACATATCTTCTGAGCGTTTGCGTAAATGGGAGCCACTCAATGACCTACCCGAGCAAATGCTCGGCAGTGTCCATTTGTCGTCTGACGGCAGGACACTCCTAGCAACAGCCCAATACGACGACACAGTTGTGGCCTGCCCGGTGCGCCTCATGTTCGGAAGCATAGAGGCGGTTAAAGTTTATGAGGAATTCTCAGACCCGGCAATTTTCAGTCCTGCATCGTTAATGCCTGACCCGATCCTACGAGCAGTCCCTTGGCCTTTTCAGGAAGTCATAGGCTCAGAATGGATTGCCAGAGTATTGCGCAGAACGGCGCGCTTTACGGCCGGGAGTGGCGGCATTTCGTCATAGTGACGTTGGACGTGACCGTGCATGTCATGACAGATTCTCCAGTAGAGGCTCAGCGATTGCTCGGCTGACCACCGGCAACTTACCACCCAAACGTGACCTCCACACACCGAGGCTTCATTCGTTTGACCGAAACAATCAGTGCTTGTGCTCGGGAAGGCCTTTGCGTTTGGTGGAGGCGAAATCCTCGAGTTGCCGTTCGGTCATGGACGCCGCCATTTCCTTCGAAGCGCCCTGAAGCTTCGACATGGGCATTTCGCCGCGCTTCGCGGACAGGGCGGCTCCGGCGGCTTTCTGCTGGGCTTTGGACCTTGCGGGCATTGCGGGTTCCTCGTTGATACCGGTTCCCTGTTCAATGCGCCGAGGTCCTCGCGGGATCCCGCGCGTGCGGATCAGGCGAAAAAGCGCACGAGTTCCAAGGCCGTCTCCTGCGGGTCGTCCTGCACCGGGAAGCCGCTCGCGTCCGAAAGCACCACGCTGCGCACATCGCGAAGATTTGCCTCTGCGGTCGGGCGATACTTGAAGAAGAACGTGTCGTGCCCGCCGTAAAGCAGCAGGGTGGGCGCGGTGATCCGGCGCATGAGTTCTACGAAATCGGTGTATGCGACGCCGCGTTCGTGCGGGCGGATCCAGCGTCCGGCCCGAGCGCGGCTGGCGTTCTGCTCGGCGCCGATGCGCTCGAAGTCGCGCAGACCGAAGATGTCGCGGGCCAGCCCCGGATCGCCGGGCAGAGGATCGCCCTCGGCGGTGAACATCGCGGCCTGGCCCTTTTCCTTGGCAGCGACCTGCTCGTGCGTGCTCGCCGGGCCGAGGACGCAGCATGGCAGGGCCAGCCGCCGCACGCGCTCCGGCGCGAGCGCCGCCATGGCGACTGCCACGCAGCCACCGAGCGACGTCCCCACGAGGTCGACCTGGGGCAGTCCCATGTCCTGAAGCGCGCCAAGCACCAGTGTCGCCGTTTCCATTACGGTCTGGACTTGCGGCGGTGTTCCCTGCCAGCGCGAGGCACCGTGGCCGGGCAAGTCGATGGCGATAACGCGACGACCACGCGCAAGCGCGGGTGCCACGTCGCGCCAGTCTGCGACCCAGCCGCCCAGCTTGTGCAGTAGGACTACGGGCAGCGCCGCGCCGTCCTCTCCCAGCGAGACGTAATGGAGTTCTCCCCCCGCGCGGCGCACCGTTCCGGCGCCGGTCCATGGCGCCGCCGGATACTGCGGCGGTTGCTCTCCTGCCTGCGCAGCGGCAGGCAGGGTGGCGAGGGCCGCTGCCCCAAGGGTCATGCCACCGGCAAACGCGCGTCGAGTGACCACCCGGGTCTCCTTGTTTCGATCCAGAGCGAGTGTCCGGAGCGGAACGCGCAAGGTCGAGCCGCCCTGCGGCTGCTATCCGCCTGACGACGACCGGAGCCTTTCGCGGCGTCCGGTCGATCCGGGCAAGGTTAGACCTTTGCGCTTTCTGGGCGGTCTGGGGCCGCGCGACCCGGCATGGAGCATTCCGGCATGAAGCATATCCTCGCAAGCTTTGCCGCCGGTACGGCGCTGCTGCTCGGCGGCTGCGGCGATCCGGCGCTGTCTCCGGCGGGCGTGGACAAGCTGACATATCACAACAGCGCCGGGCGCGAGGGCTGGAACGACCGGGAGAGGATGCTCACCCCGGCGGCAGTGGCGGGCGGACAGTTCGGCGAGATCTGGCAGTCGCCGAGGCTGGATTTCCACAGAAGCACGCCGCCGCGCCTGTTTGCGTCCCCGCTCTACGTCAGCGCGCTGCACTTCGACGAGGGCGCGCAGGCGGGCCAGACGCTGCGCGTCGCTTTCGTCGTCAGCAGCACCGGCTATGCCTATGCTATCCACGCCGGGCAGCGCGCCGGCCTTTCTGCCGGAACGATCCTGTGGAAGCGCAGGCTGACCGCCGATCCATGCCAGGACGGCCAGTTCGGCAACCTCTCCACGCCGGTGATCGACCGCTCCGCCAACCGGCTCTACGTCACCAGTTGCCGGGGCGACTGGACCTGGGACGTCCATGCGCTGGACCTGCGGACCGGGGAGGAAGTTTCAGGCTGGCCGGTAGAGATCAGCCACCGCACCGTCACGGCTCAGGTCAACCGCAACGGCGTCAGCCGCTTCGTGCCGGGCCAAATCTACTACCAGCGCGGCGCTCTCAACCTGAGCCGCGACGGCGGGCGCCTTTACGTGGCGTTCGGGCCTGACCTCCAAGGCTTCCTCGTATCGGTCGATACCGCTGCTCACCGGGTGGCGAGCGCCTTCTCCTCGATGCCGCGTGCGGACTTGCAGCAGGGCGGCATGTGGGGCGCGTCCGGCCCGGCGATCGACGCGCAGGGGCGCATCTATATCGCTACCGGGGCCAGCTTCCTTTCCGCCCTCGAGAAGCGTGGCATCCCGGGCGTATTCCCTGAAGTCGCGGGTGCCTGGGGGCAATCGATCCTGCAGTTCCGCGACGATCCCAAGGCTGGCCTGCGGCTGACGGGCACGTATTCGCCGTTCAACTATTGCCAGACGGCCGCGTCCGACATCGACATCGCGGGGAGCGGCGCGGTCCTGTTCGACCTCGATCGCGGCAGCGCGGGCACGCCGCACCTGCTGACGCTGGGGGCGGGCAAGCAGGGCAACGCCTATCTGCTCGATCGCGATCACATGCCCGGCGGCACCCATAAGCGCCATACCTGCAGCACCGATCCAGCAAGCGACGGCTCGCTCCTTGCGCCGGGCGTGCAGCCGGAACTGAAGTCGCGCGGTCCAGTGGTGGTGTTCGAGCCGTATTCGGACAGCATCGGGATGGTGAACTCCGCCAAGAGCCGCGCCACGCTCGCCCATTTCCGCAATCGCCTCGGCGAGCACTACCTGTTCCTTGCGGGCAGCGCCAAGACCGGCCCGGACTTCGGCACCAACGTGCCGCCCAGCCTCGTGCGGGTCCGGGTGATGACACGCAAGAGCGAGCCGGCCTACCTCAAGGTTGACGGGCGCGAGATGACGGTGACGATGCAGAACCCCGGCTCGCCGGTGGTCTCCAGCAATGGCGGCGAGAACGGCGTGGTCTGGGTGCTGGACACCAATGTGCCGCGCAGCGTCGACATCTACCAGCCCGATGCCCCGGGCGCACGCCTCCATGCCTTCGACGCAAAGAGCCTGAAACCGCTGTGGCAGAGCGGCGATGCGCTGTTCACCTCGGGCAAGTACAACGAGCCAGCCGTAGTGGATGGCATGGTGCTGGTCGGCACCGACCGGCTGCAGGCATTCGGGCTGCGGGCGCCGGGAGCCGTGGCCCCGCAACTCCAGCATCCCGCCGCCGCCTCGGCCGCGAACGTGGGCAAGTCGCTGTTCGACGGGCGCTGCGCGGCCTGCCATTCGAAAGCCGGATCGGGAGCGCCGCCGGTCTCAGTGATCGCCGGATACGCGCAGGCGCAGATCGTCTATGCACTCAAGGTGGGCAAGATGAAGGAGATGGGCTCCGGCCTCGACGACGCGCAACTGGCGCAGATCGCCGCCTATGTCCACTCGACTTCTGCGAAGTAAGTGAAGGCTTCTGCGAAGGTCGCAAACCTGTTCCCTGACAGCGCTGACACGGCTAGAGGTGCGGCCCCGCATCCGGCGGCCGCATGACCAAGAGCAGGAGAGTCCGTTGACCGTTTCCACCCGCAAGCCCCTGCGCGTTGCGATCCTCGGCGCCGGAATGATCGGCGAGATCCACCGCCGTGCGGCATTGCTGGCCGGTGTCGAACTGGTCGGCGTCATGGCGTCCTCTCCCGAACGGTCCGCCGCGGCGGCGGCGCAGTGGGGCACGCTGGCCATCGGCTCGCTGGAGGAACTGGCGGGGCTCGGCCTCGATGTCGTCCACGTCTGCAGCCCCAACAGCCTGCACGCAGCCCATGTCGAGGCGGCGTTGGCGGCCGGTGCGCACGTGATCTGCGAGAAGCCGCTGGCCGTCGGCACCGAAGAGGCGCTGCATCTCGACACCCTCGCCACCGAGGCGGGCAGGATCGCTACGGTGCCCTTCGTCTACCGTTTCCATCCGCTGGTGCGCGAGATTCGCGCGCGGCGCGAGGCGGGCGAGTTCGGCGCGTGGCAATTGCTTCACGGCAGCTACCTGCAGGACTGGCTGCTCTCGCCGAACGCGACCAGCTGGCGTGTCGATGCATCGAAGGGTGGGCGCAGCCGGGCCTTCGCCGACATCGGCTCGCACTGGTGCGACCTCATGGAATTCGTAACCGGCGAGCGCATCGCCTCGGTCATGGCGGCGATGACGATCACCGTGCCGGAGCGTCCCGCAGTGTCGCAGGGCAGTTTCTCGGGCGGGGCGGCCACCGGGCCGCTGGTGAAGGTCGATACCGAGGACGCCGCGACCATCCTGTTCCGCACGGCTTCGGGCGTGCTGGGCAGCGCCGTGATCTCGCAGGTCTCGGCGGGCCGCAAGAACCGGCTGTGGTTCGAGTTCGACGGCGCGCACAAGTCCGCCGTCTTCGATCAGGAGAACCCCGAGACGGTCTGGCTCGGCACCGAGGATTCGGCCGAAACACTGTTCCGCAGTCCGGGCGCAGGTGCGGCCGACGCGCGCCGCCTTTCCAGCCTGCCGCCGGGCCATGCGCAGGGTTATGCCCAGTGCTTCGAGAACTTCGTTGCCGACACGTACGCTGCCGTGCGCGGGGAGGCACCTGCCGGTCTGCCGACGTTCGCCGACGGTCTGCGCTCGGCCCGCATCATCGACGCGGTGATTCGGTCGACGGACACCAATACCTGGATCGACGTGCCCGCCGCCTGATGCGAGTGGCCTGCCGCTATGCGGCAGGCCATCCCCGTGCCGTCAGGACTCGGCCTTCTCCGCGTTCCACTGCGCGAAGGTGGGGCGGGTCATCTGGAACAGGTCCGTGGTGCGCGCATACCAGCCCGCGCCGTGAACGCGCGCGACGAGGTTCATCGCCAGCGTATCGACATGCAGCTTCTCGGCATCGATGAAGGCGTCGTCGATGTGGAAGCGCAGCACTTCGCCCAGCGCGATGGTGGTCTTCTCCGTTTCGACGGCCTCGTAGAGACGGCACTCCATCGCCACCGGCGCGGTCGCGATGCGCGGGGCGCCGATCACGCTGGAGGGCAGGGTCGGGATACCCGCTGCCGCCAGTTCGTCGAATTCGGGCGGGCCATCGATGCAAGTGAAGTTCATCGCCGCACTGTCGGCCTCGGAGACGAGGTTCACCACGAACTCCCCGGTTTCGAGGATGTTGGCGGCGCTGTCCTTGTGCGTGCCGTCGGGGCGGCGCATCATGCCCAGCACGATCAGCGGCGGCTCGGCGCTCATCATGTTGAAGAAGCTGTAGGGCGCGGCATTGCGCAGCCCCGCGCCCGACACCGTCGTCACCCACGCTATCGGGCGCGGGGTGATGCTGGAGCCCATCAGCTTGTAGCGATCGGGGCCGGAGACTTTGGAGAAATCGAATTCCACTTGGCTTATTCCCCCGAACGGGTGACCGCGCGGCGCGGTGCGACGTTGACCTTCAGTTCGAACACGTCGGGCCGTGCGTAGTGGCCGACGACGTCGAAGTCGTACTTGCCGCGCACGACCTGCGCCGGTTCGATGTCCGCATAGAGGATCGTTTCGGCCGAATAGTCCGGTCCCGCAAGCACCGTGCCCAGAGGGTCCACGATCATCGAGCCGCCGCGCAGCAGCACCGTCTCGGGATCGTCGCCCAGCGCGCAGTCGTAGTCGGCCGGGTAGGCGCCGCGCGTGACGTGCTGGCAGGCCGAGAGCACGAAGCAGCGTCCCTCCAGCGCGATGTGCTGCATGGTCGAGGGCCAGGCGTCGCGGTCGTCGGCGGTGGGGGCGCAGTAGATGGAGATGCCCTGATCGTACATCGCCATGCGCATCATGGGCATGTAGTTTTCCCAGCAGATCACCGCGCCGACCTTGCCGAAGGGCGTGTCGAAGACCGGCAGCGTGGAGCCGTCGCCGAAGCCCCAGATCAGGCGTTCCGCGCCGGTCGGCATGAGCTTGCGGTGCTTGCCGACGAGGCCCTTGTCGCCGTCGAAGAACAGCGCGGTGCAGTAGACGGTGCCGCCGTCGCGCTCGATCACGCCGATGACGACGAAGGCGCCGGTCTCGGCGGTGGCTTCGGCGAGCAGGTCCACTTCGGGGCCGTTCAGGTCGATCGCGGCTTCGTGATAGGCGCGGAAGTCCTCGCGGCCCTGGGGCTTGCGCATGCCGACCGGCGTGCCGAACGAGGCGCCCTTGGGATAGCCGCCGAGGAACGCCTCGGGAAACACCATCAAGGCCGCGCCGCCTGCGGCTGACTTGCGGATCAGGCCGGCGGCCTTTTCGGCGGCGGCGAGAGAATCGGTCGGGATCGATGCGGCCTGGATAACGGCGGCCTTGAAGGGGGCTGCCTTAAACGATGCGGACATGCGGCGCTCCTTTGCAAAAATCACAGGGAATCTGCGGTTCACATAAGGGACAATAGTTGCATTTGACACTTTATTCAAATTATTTTAGGTCTGTAATATCTCGCAGATGGAGGCACCCATGGCCGATCAGAGCTACGACCAGTACCGTGAGGAAATGATCGGCCGCGCGAACGTGGCGGACACGCCCGAACTGGTGGCCTATTACGAGCGCCTGAAGCAGCTGGGCACCGGCGCGCTGTGGACCGTGGCGAACAAGATCGAACCGTGGGAGCCGATCTCCACCTCGGTGCCGTATCTGTGGCGCTACAAGGACCTGCGCGACGACGTGATGAAGGCGCTCGACCTCGTCACGCCGGAGCAGGCGGGGCGCCGCGTCGTCTATCTGGAGAACCCCGGCCGTGCAGACGTGGTCGCCGCCGTGGGCTGGCTCTACTCGGGCCTGCAGGTGATGGGGCCGGGCGAACTCGCCTCCAGCCACCGCCATTCCGCCTCCGCGCTGCGCTTCATCATGGAGGGCGAGGGCGCCTTCACCAATGTCGACGGGCACAAGATGACGCTGGGCGCCAACGACTTCGTGCTCACCCCCAACGGCACCTGGCACGAACATGGCGTCGCCGAGGGCGGCACCCCGTGCATCTGGCAGGACGGTCTCGACATTCCGCTGATGAACGCGCTGGAAGCCAACTTCTACGAGGTTCATCCCGATCTGCAGCAGGCGGTCTCCTACCCGGTCGACGATTCCACCGCGACCTGGGCGGGCACCGGCCTGCGCCCGGCGGGCATGGCGTGGTCCAAGCCCTATTCGCCGCTGTTCAAATACGAATGGGCGCCCACTTACGAGGCGCTGACGAAATACGCACGAGTCACCGACGGGTCGCCCTTCGACGGTGTGATGATGGAATACGTCAATCCGCATACCGGCGGTCCGGTGATGCAGACGATCGGCGCCTCCATGCAGCTGCTGCGCCCCGGCGAGCGGACGAAGGCCCACCGCCAGACCGGCAGCTTCGTCTACCAGTGCGCCAAGGGGAAGGGCTGGTCGATCATCAACGGCCAGCGCTTCGACTGGCAGGAACGCGACATCTTCGTGGTTCCCGCCTGGATGTACCACGAACACGCGAACGCCTCGGACACCGAGGATGCGTGCCTGTTCACCTTCAACGACCTGCCCGTGATGCGCGCCCTTGGCCTCTACCGCGAGGAAGCGCTGGCGGAAAACGGCGGTTACCAGCCGATCCTGACCTGATTTTCAACTCAACACGATAACCTTCGGGGGAATAGCCCAATGCGTCTCGTTACTTACCGTGCCAATGTCGAAGCCGAAGCCCGGCTCGGCGCTCTCGTCTCCGGCTTCGGCGGCGATCTCGTGCTCGACCTCGAACTGTTCGGCGAGGAAATGGGCGTTCCCTTCCCCGCGACCATGCTGGAGTTCATCGACCTCGGCCCGCAGGCCGTGGCGATCGCCTCCAAGCTGATCGAGCAGGCCGAGGGCCTGTTCCCGCTCGGCACCGCGATCCCCTTCGCCAACGTGATCCTGCTCGCGCCGATCCCGCGTCCGCGCAAGAACATCTTCGGTATCGGCCTCAACTACACCGAGCACGTCGCCGAGAGCGCCAAGTCGCTCGACACCTCGCCCGAACTGCCGCGCCAGCCGGTGATCTTCTCCAAGCCGCCGACCTCGGTGATCGCTCCGGGCGAGCCGATCCGCCACAACGGCGAGATCACCCAGCAGCTCGACTGGGAAGTCGAACTCGCCGCGATCATCGGCACCCGCGCCAAGGGCGTCGCCCGTGAGGACGCGCTGAACTACGTGTTCGGCTATACCGTCTGCATCGACATGAGCGCGCGCGACTGCCGCCGTGCCGGCCAGTGGATCTACTCCAAGGGCCAGGACACTTTCGCGCCGATGGGGCCGGTCGTGGTCACCGCCGACGAGCTGGGCGATCCGCAGACCCTCGACCTCTCGCTCACCGTCAACGGCGTGACCAAGCAGTCGAGCAACACCGCCTTCATGCTGTTCAAGGTCGACGAACTGGTCGCCGACATCTCGAAGGGCATCACCCTTGAGCCGGGCGACATCATCGCCACCGGCACTCCGGCGGGCGTCGGCGCGGGCATGGACCCGCAGGAGTGGGTCTGGCCGGGCGACGTGATCACAGCGACCGTCGAGAAGATCGGCTCGCTGACCCACTCGGTCATCAAGGCCTGAACAGAGCTTCCCGAAAGGGGAGAACATCCTCCCTGACTTTCAAGCGGGGGCCTTTTCGAAGGCCCCCGTTTTTTCATGGCAGTCCGTCGTCGCGAACGCAGCGATCCGGAGCGTAAGCGTCCTCAGCTATATCCTCGTCATCCCCGCGAAAGCGGGGACCCAGCTGATGCCGGTGCAACAGGAACCGTCAGGAGATGGGTTCCCGCCTTCGCGGGAATGACGATAAGGGGTGGTAAGCGGACAATCAGGCTGGATGAAACTTCCAACCGCCGCCTGTCAGATCAGGTTGGCTATCTGCAAATTTATCGTCGAAGCCAGATTCCCATGGGAATCTTCCGTCTCGGTCAGGCCATACGAGTTGCAGGCAATCGAAGTCATCATTTCCGTAAAACCATCGGTTCCAGCCTAAATGCTCTTCATAGGATGATTTGGCGACGGGCAGCAGAACTGCGTCAGCGTTTCCAAATATGCCGTGAACCCTTGTTCCAGCCTCGGGCCGGGTTCCGGCCTCAATCTCGCGCCAAATGTCCCATAGGATGGAATGAGACACATCTTTGGACAGTGAAAAGAGGATGATCTCGGGATAGCCATGGTTGACCGAAAAGCCGGTCGTATATGAGAAATCCGGATGCTCGTCCTTCCCGTCGAAAACCCGAGTGTGAAACCAGCCGTGGTCCTTGATGACGTTCAGGAACTGACGCTCACCTTCATCAAGTGTTTCATCGGGTCTTTGCAGTGCTGTGTTCATATCGATTTGGTGCCCTAATGGCCCGTGGTTCTCAATGGCTGATTTGGGGCGGTTTCGGATAGTCCGCTTTCCTACAGGCAGCGCTGTCCAATACACTGCGCCCATGCTCCATCCGATCGCGCCGCATCGCACAAGGTAGTGACACCTCTCCCCCACAAGCTGACACATCGACCGCCAAATGTGTCACCTTGCACCTCTAACGTGACACATTCCGGCCCAAAGTGACGCCCTTTCCCCCTTGACCGTGTAAACCGTGTAAACCGTGTAAACCTGCGTCACCTTGCAAGGCCCGAAACGACCACCGGCCCGCCTCCCCATCGGGAGCCGGGCCGGCAGCATCATTCCGAAAAAAAGCGAAGGGTCAGGCCACCGTCTCGGGCACCCCGGCCTTCTCGAAGACCATGCCGCGCCAGTTGTCGTCGGCGGCCTCCTGGCAGGTTTCGCGGTAGGCCTTGAAGCCGCCGGTGTACATCGTCAGCCCGCGTGCCTTGCCCGCCACGTTGGCGCCGGTGTACCAGGTGTTCGCCTTGCGCACCAAGGTATTGAGCGAGAGTTCGTGGACGTGCTCCATCCACTCGTGCTCGGCCTCGGCGGTGGGTTCCATGGCGGTCAGGCCAGACCTGCGCATGTGCTCGATCGCGCCGGCCAGCCAGTTCACGTTCTGCTCGTTGATGGTGAAGATGTTCGCCAGCGCCGAGGGGCCGTTGGGGCCGCAGACGATGAACAGGTTGGGGAAGTCCTTCATCATCAGGCCGAGGTAGGAGTGCGCGCCGCCCTTCCATTCCTCGTTGATCGTCTTGCCATCCCGGCCCACCACGTCGAACGCCATCAGCGCGCCGGTGAGGCCGTCATAGCCGGTGGCGAGGATCAGCATGTCCAGCTCGATCTCGCGGCTTGCGGTGCGCACGCCCTTCTCGGTCAGGCCGACGATCGGCTCCTTGAAGCAGTCGACGAGGCTGACGTGCTCCTCGTTGTAGGTCTCGTAGTAGTTGGTATCGAGGCAGGCACGGCGCGCGAAGATCGGGTAGCCGCGCGGCTTCAGCGTCTCGGCGGTGGCGGGGTCGGTGACCACTTCGCTGATCTTGCCGCGCACGAATTCGGCGACCTGCTCGTTGGCTTCCTCGTTCTGCATGAGGTCGGAGAACGAGCCGAGGAACGTGTGGCCGCCGTTCTGCCACGCCGATTCCATGATCTTCACGCGCTGCTCGGGCGGCAGGCTGAAGTAGGGGCGCGTGGTCGCCGGGCGCACGCCGCCGAGCGGGCTGTTCTTCGCCGCCACGCGCATCGCGGGCAGGTTGCGCTTGATCTCGGCGGTGTACTCGTCCGAGTGCTTGTGGTTGCGCATCGGCATGGTGAAGCTGGGGGTGCGCTGGAACACGAAAAGCTCCTTCGCCTCCTGCGCCACCACCGGGATGATCTGGATGCCGGTGGAACCGACGCCGACCACGCCCACGCGCTTGCCCTCGTAGCTTACCGGCTCCTTGGGCCAGCGGCCGGAATAGTAGAGTTCGCCCTTGAAGCTGTCGAAGTCCTCGAAGTCGGGGCGCTTGGGCACCGAGAGCGGGCCGGTGGCCATGACGGCATAGGTCGCCTCGAAGGTCTTGCCGGTCTCGGTCCCGAAGGTCCAGACCTGCCGCGCCTCGTCGTATTCGGCCCGGCTGACGCGGGTGTCGAACAGGTAGTCCTTGCGCAGTTCATGGCGGTCGGCGACGAAGTTGATGTATTCGAGGATCTCGGGCTGGGCCGCGAACTGCTCGGACCACGACCACTCGGCATCGACTTCGGGCGAGAAGGTGTAGCAGTAGTCGATCGTCAGCAGATCGCAGCGCGCACCGGGATAGCGGTTCCAGTACCAGACGCCGCCGACGTTATCGCCCGCCTCGATGCCGAGCACCGAGAGGCCCATCTCACGCAGCTTGTACACGGCGTAGAGACCGCCGATGCCCGCGCCGACGACGACCGCATCGTACGTGCCGTCGATGCCCTTGTTAGCAACTTCAACCATTTCGCCCATCATCTCCTGGCATCAACTTTTGGGGGAGGCTCGATCCACCGACTATGCCGCAAGGGGCTGCGGTGGACCGACCGTTGGGGCCCCTGCGGACCCAAAATCACATTCGTGAGAGCGCCTTCACGCGGCCGCTACGAAGCGGGCGACATGGTGCTCCGCCGAGCCGTAGGCGCAGTCGAGCATCATCTGCCGCTTGAGGTGATGGCTGATGATAAGCTCGTCCGAGAAGCCGACGCCGCCGTGAAGCTGCACCGCCTGCCGCCCGACATAGAGCCCGCATTGCCCCACCCGCGCCTTGGCGGCCGAGACAACGCGGCGGCGCTCCGCCGCGGGAAGGCCCAAGCTGAGCGTGGCGCGGTAGGACATCGATCGCGCCTCCTCCAGCGCGATTCCCATGTCCACGGCGCGGTGCTGTAGCGACTGGAAGCTGCCGATCGCGACGCCGAACTGCTTGCGGGTGCGCAGGTATTCCAGCGTGGCCGCGTGGGCCGCCTCCATCGATCCGACCGCCTCGGCGAGATGCGCGCAGATCGCCTTGTCGACCGCGAGTTCCACCTTCGGGAGCGCCGCGCCCGCCTCGCCAATCAGCACGGCGGTGACGCCGTCGAGCTTCAGGCGGGCGTGGCGGTGCTGGTCGATGGCGCGGAAGCGCGAGACGGTGAGGCCCGGCGCATCGGCGCGCACGAGGAACAGGCTGATGCCCGCATCGGTCTTCGCGGTGACGACGAACCAGTCGGCGTCGGCGCCGTCCTCGACGTGCAGCTTCTCGCCCGTCAGGGTCCAGTCGGTGCCGTTGCCGGTCGCGGCACACTCGACCCAGCCGAAGTCGTAGCCGCCATCGAGTTCGAGCAGGCCCGCGGCCGCCTTCGCGCTGCCCTCGCCGATGGCGGCGAGCAAGTCGGCGGCGGCGGGATCGCCGCTCACCAGCGCGGGGACGAGCACGGCGTTGGCGACGTAGGAGGTCGGGATCAGGTGGCGGCCGACGCCCTCCATGATCGCCATGACATCCACCGCCGAGCCGCCAAGGCCGCCGTCGTCCTCGGCGATCGGCAGCATCAGCCAGCCGAGTTCAGCCATTTGCGCGGCGGTGCGCGCGGTGAGGTCGTCGAAGTTTGCGAGCAGCTTGAGCCGGTCGCTGGATGGCCACAAGTCCGCGCCGAGGCGGTTGGCGCTGTCGGCCAGCATGCGCTGTTCGTCGGAATATTCGAAGTTCATGGCAGCCTCACAGACCCAGCGCGCGGCGGGCGATGATGTTGTGCTGGATCTCGCTCGATCCGCCGTAGATCGAGGTGACGCGCGAATAGAGGGCGCCCTGCATGCCGTAGGGCATGTCGGCGGGGCCTTCTCCTTCAAGCGCCCGGAAATGCGCCGCCTCGGGGCCGAGAGCATCCATCCACAGCGCGGTGGCGCGCTGGTAGAGGTCAGACCAGCGCAGCTTGACCATCGAGCCGCGCGGGCCGGAATCCGCGCCCGAGGCGAGGTCCGCCAGCAGGCGCAGCACCATGGTTTCGAGCGCCATCGCCTCGATCTCCAGCTGCGCGAGCTGCGCGGCGAAGGCGGGCGTCTCGATCAGCGGCACGCCGCCGATCTTGCGGGCGCGCGCGGCATCGCGCACGCCGTCGAGCACTTGCGGCAGGTGGATCGCGGTGGCCGAGCAGACCATGCGCTCGCGGTCGAGCAGCACCTTGCCGTATTCCCAGCCCTTGCCCTCGGTGCCGACGAGGTTCGTTACCGGCACCCGCACGTCGTCGAGGAAGACTTCGTTGGTGGTGTACTTCTCGTCCATCGTCTCGATCTTGCGGATCGCGATGCCGGGCGTCTTCATGTCCACCAGCAGCAGCGAGATGCCCTGCTGGCGCTTGGGTTCCTGCGAGGTGCGGGCGAGCACGAACATGTGGCTGGCGACCTGTGCGTAGCTGGTCCACATCTTCTGCCCGTTGAGGACGTAGTGGTCGCCGTCGCGCACCGCCGTGGTGCGCAGCGAGGCGAGGTCGGACCCCGCGCCCGGCTCGGAATAGCCCTGGCACCACCAGTCGTCGGCATTGATGATGCCGGGCAGGTAGCGGTCCTTCAGCTCCTGCGAACCGTAGGTGAAGATGATCGGGCCGATCAGTTCGAGGCCCTGGTGGAACTGGATCGGCGCCCCGGCGCGGGCGGATTCGCTTTCGAAGATGTAGTTCTGCGCCGGGGTCCAGCCGGGGCCGCCGTACTCGACGGGCCAAGTCGGCGCGCCCCAGCCCTTCGCGGCGAGCGCCTTCTGGTAGGCGATCAGTTCGGCCGGTTCGAGCCGGAGCCCGGCGCGCACGCGGGTGAGCCATTCGGCGGGCACGGTCTTCGCGAAGAAGGCGCGCACCTCGTCGCGGAAGGCCAGTTCGGCGGGGGTGAAATCGAGGTCCATGGGCTGCTGACTGCCTTGAGCGCCCGCCTCATTTCCAGCCCGAGGGCCTTTGCGGCCCCGCTAATTTCAAGTGTGATTGTCCGGAACGTAAATCGCCTCGGCAATCCCGCGCGCGTCGAGGCCGGTGATCGCCAGCATGCGCCCGGCGTCGGGGTGGTCGGACTTCAGCTTGTGGCCGGAATCGGCGATGGTGGTGACGTAGAGCGTCGCCATGTCCTCACCCCCGAAGGCGGGGCACGAAGGATAGGGCACCGGCACGTCGATGCTGCGCAGCAATTCGCCCTGCGGCGAGATGCAGCCGATCCGCTGCGTCGTCACCAGCGCCACCCACAGGCGGCCTTCGGCATCGACGGTGGCGCCGTCCGGAGCGCCTACGCGCGCACAGTCGAAGAAGTCCTCGCGCGCGCACAGCGCCCCGGTCTGTGGGTCGTAGGAGTAGCGGCGGATCATGCCTTCGAGGGTGTCGGTGAGGTAGAGCCAATTGCCGCACGGCGAGAAGCATATCGCGTTCGTCAGCTTCATCCCGGCTTCGACCCGCGTGCCGTTGCCATCCGGATCGAGCCGCCAGACGGTGGCGAGCGCCTCCTCCTGCCCGCCCTGCTGCATGGTGCCCGAGAGGAACCGCCCCTGCCGGTCGGCCTTGCCATCGTTGAAGCGGATCGCTCCGGTGCCGATCGGCGGGCGGGCCAGCGGCTGCACCGCGCCCTCTGCGTCGATCAGCGCGAAGTGATCGACGAAGGCGGCGACGAGGCCCCTGTCCGCCAGCCCGATCGAGCCGACCGCGCAATCGAACGTCCAGTCGCGCTGCACCCGGCCGTCGGCATCGGCGGCGATGACGCGGTTGTGGCGGATATCCACCCACCACAGCCAGCCGCGCCGCGCGTCCCACACGGGGCTTTCGCCGAGATCGTTGGCGATGTCGGTGAAGAAGGAGATGTCCATCGCGTCAGGCCCTGCCCGTGTGGAACAACATAGTCATTCCCGCGAAGGCGGGAACCCAACTGGTGAAGGCGCCTGTTGCACGGCCATCAGATGGGTCCCCGCCTTCGCGGGGATGACGAAAGGGGATGCGGTTGAACACGATCAAGCTCCCTCCCGCTCGGCGACGGCGCGCATGACGGCGGGGATGCCGTCGGTGCAGGCATGGAGGCCGAGGTGCGCGACCAGTTGGAACACTTGCGCGATCTCCTCCGCCGAGGCCCCGGCATCCAATGCGCTGCGCACTTCGACGCGCACCGCGCTTTCGTTGAGATGCGTGGGCGAAGCCGCCAGCGCCAGCCGGATCAGCGCGCGCTCGCAAGGGGTAAGGCGCGAGGTCCGGTCCGCCGTCGCCTGAAGCTGGGCCAGCGCCGAGGCCCACTCCGGCGAGACGCGCGCGGCGGCCGAGAGCCAGTCCTGGGGTCCGGCGAGCGGCGTCCCGCGCGCCGCCAGTTCCTGCGCCAGCACGTCCATGCCCAAGGCTACGCTGTCGAGCCCCTGCAGCGTCGCGATCTGCAGCACTTCGACCAGTTCGGCCGGACTGCAACCGATATCCAGCGCGATGCGGATATGCACCTCCAGCCCGGCCGCGAACAAATGCGTGGTAGAGCCATCGACGGCGACGTAGATCAGCTCGCGCATCCGCGCCGAGAGCGGTCCGGTGCGCGCAGGCGCGGAGGAATAGGCGAGGTAGGCTTCCAGCCACTCGGGGCTATATTCCAGCAGCCCTTCGTTGAACTCCACCCAGTATCCGCGCGCCTCGATATAGGCGCGCTTGAATGCCTGCTTTTCCGCTTCGGTCTTCACGGCTCATCCTCTCTCCACGAACGGAGAGGATGAGCGCGCCGTCCCTCGCGCTGTCGATCTCCGCGCGGAACCGGGCGCGAAAATCATCAGCGTGATTGACCGCACCGTATCGTCATTGCGAGCGCAGCGAAGCAACCCTGGGCGGTTTACGTAACTCTGGATTGCTTCGCTGCGCTCGCAATGACGAACGAGGGGGGCAACCCCTACTCGGCCGCCTGCGCGTAGTCCTGTTCCTCGCGGATCGCCTTGAACTCGGCGATGCACTCCTTCATCGCTTCGATGATGTCGTACTGCGCGCGCGAGATGCGATCCGCAAAGCCACCGACGCCGATCGCCAGCGGAATGCCGTGGATCTTCTCGCCCAGCGTCATCGAGATCGACGACACTTCCTGCGTCGGCTTGTTGGCGAGATAGGCATAGCCCGTATGCCGGGTCCAGCGGATCTCGCGCATCAGGTCGGCAAGGTCGAAGCGCTGGCGCTCTGCCAGCTGGTAGTAGTTGGTGTAGCGGCAGATCTTGTCGATCTCGCGGTCCTTCATCTCGCTCATCAGCGCGAGGCCGCCAGCGGAATCGACCAGCAGGCGCATCGTGCCGACCGGCGGCGGCAGCTTGAACTCGTGGTCCGGCGCCTTGAGGATGATGTACTGCACGAACAGGTCGTTCTGGGTGCTGAGGCCCACCGTCTCGTTGGTGCGGCGCTGCAGTTCTTCCACCAGCCAGCGGTAGCTCTCGTCCGAATAGACGTAGCCCGGCAGCCAGTTGCCCAGCGCGCCGACGCGCATCGTCGGCAGGTAGGTGCGGGTCATGCGGTTGTAGTTGAGATAGCCCATCACCACCATGCTCTTGAGCAGGTTGGTGGCGCTGGACTGCGGGTAGCCGAGCGTGGTGTAGACCTCGTGCAGCCGCATGGGCCTGCGCTCTTCCGCGAAGAGTTCGAGAACCTCTAGCGTGCGCGATGCGGACTTGACCGTTCGCCGGATCATCAGCCTCTCCATGTATGCCCGCTATCGTGCGCGGCTTCGTTGCGACCAGTGTTAGCCCGATCCGGTGCGGGAACGGAATGTCCCTTCCGCCATATCACATATGTGATGGTGAGGCACCCGGCATCGAAACCCTGTTCCTATTCCCCCTGTGATATTCGGCCCGCGTCCGGCGCTCCTTTTTGCGGCCCGCGCCGCGCCGTCTAACCGGGTCGAAACGAGAACCTCGCCGATCGGCGAAGACGGACACGTTTTGGGAAAGGACGAAGGCGCGATGATGGGCCTGATGCAATGCCTGCCGCTGACCATCGGCAGCGTGATCGACCATGCGGCGCGCAACCACGGCGCCACCGAAGTGGTCTCGCGCCGCGTGGACGGCAGCTTTGAGCGCAGCACCTGGGCACAAGTGGCGCAGCGCTCCCGCCGACTGGCGACGGCGCTCGACGCGCTGGGCACCGCCCCCGGCGACCGGATCGCAAGCCTGGCGTGGAACCGCATCCCGCACCTCGAACTCTACTACGGCGTCCCCGCCAGCGGCCGGGTGCTGCACACGCTGAACCCGCGCCTGTTCGAGGAGCAGATCCGCTACGTCCTCGCCGACGGCGGTGCGCGGGTGCTGTTCGTGGACCCGGACCTGCTGGCGCTGGCCGAGGGCGTGCTGGCGATCCATGACGCGCCGGTCACCGTCGTCGTGCTCTGCGCGCGAGAGGACATGCCCGCATCCACCCGCGACGATCTCATCGCCTACGAAGACCTGATCGCCGCCGCCGATCCGCTCGCCGCCTGGCCCGACCTCGACGAGCGGACGGCCTCCAGCCTGTGCTACACTTCCGGCACCACCGGCGCGCCCAAGGGCGTGCTCTATAGCCACCGCTCGACGGTGCTGCATGCGATGTCGCTGATGACGGCGGACTCGATGGCGCTTTCGGCGCGCGACAATGCGCTGCTGCTGCCGCCGATGTTCCACGTCAATTCATGGGGCGTGCCTTATGGCTCGGCGATGTGCGGGGCCAAGCTGGTGCTGCCGGGCGCGCAGCTCGACGGCGCCTCGCTCCACGCGCTGCTGCGGGACGAGGCGATCACCTTCTCGCTCGGCGTGCCGACCGTGTGGTTCTCCATCCTCGACCAGATCGAGCGCACCGCCACGGCAGAGGAACGCGGGGCACTGCGCCTCGAACGCGTGTTCATGGGCGGCGCGGCGACCCCGCGCGCGCTGGTGCAGCGCTTCCGCGACCTGCTCGGCGTCGAGACGATGCAGGCCTGGGGCATGACCGAGACCAGTCCGGTCGTCGCCGTCACCCGTCCGATGGGCCGCCACCACGGCCAGCCGTGGGAAGAGGAACTGGACCTGCGCGCCAAGGCCGGGCGCTGCCTGTTCGGCTGCGAGGTCGGGGTGGCGGATGCGGACGGCAACGTCACCGGCCCCGGCGCCGATGCGGTGGGCGCGCTGGTCGTGCGCGGGCATTGGGTGACGAACGGTTACTTCGGCAAGGAACCCGGCTCCGCGCTCGATGCGCAGGGCTGGTTCGACAGCGGCGATATCGCCCGCATCGACGCCGACGGTTTCGTCCAGATCACCGACCGCTCGAAGGACGTCATCAAGTCGGGCGGCGAGTGGATCTCCTCGATCGACCTTGAGAACGCCGCCGTCGCGCACCCCGCCGTCAAGGAGGCCGCCGTGATCGGCGTGCCCCATCCGCGCTGGCAGGAACGGCCGCTGCTGCTGCTCGTGCTCCAGCCGGGCGAGGCGGTGACCCGCGAGGCGATGCTCGCCCACCTCACCGAGCACGTCGCGCGCTGGTGGCTCCCCGACGACATCGTGACGGTGGACGAGTTGCCACACACCGGTTCGGGCAAGGTCATCAAGTCCGAACTGCGCGACCAGTACCGCCACCACCTAGATCCCGCGCAGTGAAACAGTGAAAATGCCCCCGTCATCCCGGCGCATGCCGGGACCGTGGGCGGCCTTTAGGAGCGACTTTGCGTCGGGGCGCCCTGACGTGGGGTATCACCTCAAGACTTGCCCACGGTCCCGGCGTGCGCCGGGATGACGGGATTGCAGCCGATGCATTCAATGACAGGACCGCTCTCGTGACCACCATCTACGCCGTCGCCGCCGCCCGCACCGCCATTGGATCGTTCGGCGGTTCGCTCAGGGACCAGACGCCGGGAGACCTCGGCGCTCACGCCGCCCGCGCTGCGCTTGCCCGTTCCGGCGTGGCGGCCGATGCGGTCGGCCATGTCGTGTTCGGGCACGTCATCACCACGCACCCGCGCGACCACTTCGTCGCCCGCATCGCCGCGCTCGGCGCCGGGCTGCCGGTGGAGACGCCCGCGCTGACCGTCAACCGGCTGTGCGGATCGGGACTGCAGGCGATCATCTCGGCCGCGCAGGCGATCATGCTGGGCGACTGCAACGTGGCGATCGCAGGCGGCACCGAGGTCATGAGCCGCGCGCCGTTCTACCTCCCCGACATGCGCTGGGGCCGCAAGATGGGCGACGGCGCGGCGATCGACGGACTGAACGGCGCGCTCACCGATCCCTTCCACGAGATCCTGATGGGGGTAACGGCGGAGAACGTCGCCGCACGCCACGGGATCACCCGCGAACAGCAGGACGCCCTCGCCCTCACCAGCCAGACCCGCGCCGCGCGCGCGATCGCGGAAGGGCGCTTCCGCGAGCAGATCGCCCCGTTCGAACTGAAGACCGGCGCGGGCACCCGCCTGTTCGAAGAGGACGAATACGTCCGCCGCGATGCCACCCTTGCCGACTTCGAGACGCTGCGCACGGTGTTCCGCAAGACCGAGGGCACCGTCACCGCCGGCAATGCCTCGGGCATCAACGACGGCGCGGCGGCGGTCGTGCTCGCCAGCGAGCAGGCGGTCCGCGACCATGGCCTGACGCCGCTGGCCCGGCTGGTGTCCTACGGCCACGCGGGGGTAGAGCCCGAATACATGGGCATCGGCCCGGTCCCGGCGACCCGCGCGGCGCTGGCACGGGCGGGGCTTGACGTGGCCGACCTCGACGTGATCGAGGCCAACGAGGCCTTCGCCGCGCAGGCCTGCGCGGTGGCGCAGGAACTCGGGCTCGATCCGGAGAAGGTCAACCCCAACGGCAGCGGCATCGCGCTGGGCCATCCGGTCGGTGCGACGGGAGCGATCATCGCCACCAAGCTGTTCCACGAACTGCGCCGGACCAGCGGGCGCTATGGCCTGACGACGATGTGCATCGGCGGCGGCCAGGGCATCGCGGCGATCTGGGAAGGCATGACCTGACCCCCCGGAAACTGGAGCACCTTGCCTTAGAGTTTGCGCCTTGATCTCGCTTGCGCCAAGTCGCTGAACAGGTGACGCAGCACGACAAACTGGTCCTGGCATAGCAGCCGCCTGCCGGGCTCGGCCCGGCATGGGTTTCCCGCGAACTGCCTAGTCTGCAGCAGGCGTTGAAGGATTTTGGGGCTCATGCGCGGTAAATTGAAAATTTTTATTCAATACGACCCCAGCACTTTATCGAAAATATGTTGTCGCAATAATCTCGAACATGATTGATGAATCGCATATCTCTTGAAGATCCTTCCCCTTCGCGCCTGCGATCATTATTTGCCGATACCGTTTTCCATGGCGGACCGAAGGCTTCATGTGTGAAAAGTGGCCATGAAAATCGCGTTCGCAATTTCCAGTCTATATCTTATGTTCGCAAATCAGGCGCACGCAGCGCTGGTCGTAGGCGATCAGGCTCCGGTCTTCACGGTCGATGCGGTACAGGATGGATCGCTTAGGCAGATCAAACTCACTGCCTTGCTCAAGGATGGCCCGGTCGTGCTGTACTTCTTTCCGTCCGCCTTCACTGAGGCCGCCGAAACGGAAGAGTTTGCGGCCAAGGTCGATCAATTTCGCGCTGCGGGCGCAACCGTCGTCGGCATGTCGCGCGATTCCGTCGGATCGCTGAGCGGCCTTTCAACCGGCGCGGCACACGGAAAATTCGCTCTGGCCAGCGCAGACGAAAGCCTTGTGAACGCTTTCGACGTCAACGACGGCGCAATGTTCAATACCCGCACGACTTACGTGATCGCGCCCTCCGGCAAGATCGCCTTCGTTCACAACGAAGACGAGGTTCGCGATCACGTGAAGGGCGCGCTTGCCTTCGTGCAGGCCATGAAGAAGTAGGCGGCAACCGCCTATTGCACCAGTATGCGCACCTCCTTGAAGTTGCGCAGCAGCGTCTTGTCGAACGGATCGATCTGCCCGTCGCGCTGCCCGTTCACGGTCAGCCGGACGAGGTACGAGCCGGCAGCCGGGAAGCTCAGCGTGCGCTCGACATCCACCTTCTGCTGCGGCGCGGATAGATCCGTGGGCGTCTCGTCCGTCCCCGACACCGTCCAGAAATACTGGACGATCTTGCCCGTCGCGGGAGGCATTTCCAGCTGGCCGGCCAGCTTGACCGGCTGACCCACCGCCACGATCGCTCGATTTCCCCCGTTGACCGCAAGCGTCATCACCGGCTGGAGCCCGCCCCGATCGGCGGCGCGCGGCGGGGGTACGACCTGCCCGTTGCGGATGGTGTACCGCGTCGAAGGCGGCGGCGTCACGCCGCGCTCCACCCATGCCATCAGGTCCTGGATCGATTGCTGGAAGATTCCCGGCTCGCCGCCTCCGGTGCTGTGATTGCCGTTGTCGTGCAAGTAGAAGCGCATCGTCTTGTCCGCCTTGGCCGTGCCGAGGGCATGCTGGATCTGCTCGGCATAGCTGGCATTGAAGATCGGCCAGGAGAGGTTGTCGCTCATGCCCTCCATGATCATGGTCCTGGTTTTGACGTCGCCGGTTTCGACTCGTCCGCCCATGGTGCGATAGTTCGCTCCCCACAGGACGCTGATGTCCGCGCGCTGCGGGTACCTGGCCGACCCGTCGGCGTTACGATACTGGTCGTAGCTTCGGCTGCCCGGAATGTTGCTGTAGCGCGGGTAGTAGTACATCGCCAGGATGAAGCGGTTGTTGACCCTGATTTTGCCGCCGATTTTCAGGCCGTCGAGCAGGAGCTTGCTGTTGGTCAGCGGCGACGTCTTTCCGAACACGTTGGTCGTGGTGCCGGTCAGTGCAAGCGTGCCCGCCACCGGATCGTACTTGCCCTGTAGGCTGTACCGGCGGCGATTGTCGCTCGGCTCGCCGACCACGGTCTCGGGGTCGATCTGGCGCGTCTTGCCGTCTGCGCCATAGACGAAGAACTCTAGGTAGTTGTCGCCTGTGACGCCGAGCCGGGGAAGCGTCGCGGGATCGAACCGGATCGTCTCCGGCGCGCCGTCAGCGCTGCGATCGATCCCGGTGATCGTCGCCCAGCCATCGATCAACGCCGTCTTGAGATAGGCTGGCGGATTTGCGCCAGCATATCCCGGCTTGGACCAGAAATCATCCTCGTAGGTCGGATCCGCCATGCGGATGTCGATGGGGTCGACCAACGGCACCAGGCTCTTGAAATGGTTGCCGATGGCGGGCAGCGGGTAGCCTGCGGCGATGAACTCGTCGAGGACGGCCTTCTCTTCATCGTTCAACCCGGCGTAAATGTCGCCGGTGCCGCCGGGCGCTGCCGCTGCGGCGATGGCGTCGCGCTTCGCCTGCGGGATCGCCATTGTGTAGTGTGCCTGCCATTGGAACGAATGGAAAGTCGCCACGCCCTTCGGCCCCAGACATTGCGGCTGGACGCCATCCCAAACACCGACGGTGTTCTCTGCGGCGGCCATGCTGACGATGCCGCCTCCACTGCAGCCCCAGAAGTAGCTGTAGATTTTCGCCGAGTTGCCGTAGAGCTTGTTGGCATAGGCCTTGGCGACTTTCGTGGCCGCCGCCTCATGGCGATGGCTGGCCACCGAATTGGCCGTGCTTGCGCTCATCCAGTTGACTGAGAACGCGCCGTTGGTGAACGCCATCCGGTTATCAACCACGCCGCCGCCCGACGGGTGCTGCTGCTGAAAGGAACGGTGCTTCCAGAATGCCTTCGCGGGGAAACGGAATACGTAGTCCTGCCGGAAAAGTGTCGGGCTCTGCCGCACGTACGACAACAGCGTTGCGGCCGTTCGCGTCGCCGGGAAGTGACCGGTGACCTGAGTGTAGGGGATCGTAGGTCCGCCGGACACTTCCAATGAAAGCTGTTCGGTCTTGTCCACGACGAACGTGTTCTCGTTGTAGTCGGGATCGGTACAGGCGCCATCGATCAGCAATTGTGGGTCGACGCCGACATCCCTGTCGATCTTCCGGACAGGCGCGAACTTGCATTCCGCCGCCGCGCTGGAAGTCGCAAGGCAGGTCGATCCCGCCAGAACGGCCAGACCGATGGCTCCGGCGCCGATGAACGAATTTTTCATGATCGTCTCCCAAGGCATCGGACAAGTCCGATATGCTGTGTGTTCGGGCGGTCGATGCCCCCCCCCTGCTGCAAGGTCAAAACTGCTTGCTCACCCCGAGGATGAACATGCGGCCGAAAGTGAAGCCGTTGGCGAAGCCCAGTTCGCTGGGCAGGTTCCGGCGCAGCAGCGGCGGATCCTGATCGAAGACGTTGTTCACGTTGAGCGTGAAGCTCAGGTTCTTCAGCAGCGCGCTCTGACCGGGCACATCGTACTTGAAGAAGAGATTGACCGTATCGAACGCTCCAACGCGGTCCTGTACCGGCACGGAACTGGTCGGCGCGATGGCATAGCCGCCTGTGTGGTTCCACGTCGCCTGCGCACGCAGACCTCCGACGGTGGCGCCGAGAGCCGCCTGCAGATACAGCTTGGGACTTTCGAGCGCGAGTTCATCGACGACCGGGGAGGTCGGGCTCGCCTGCGCCTTGCGCGAAAGCGGGCGGTTGCCGTTGACCGATGCGTCGATGCTGCCGAAGCTGGTATCGTACGCATAGTTGACGTCGAAATCGATGCCCTTGACGTGCAGGATGCCGAAGTTCGCGACCCGGAAGTCGACAAGCGAATAGACCAGCGTGCCACTGTCGATCAGCGGTCGAACGACAGCCTCTCCGTTTGGTGCACCGGCGGCGAAAGCCAGCAGTTCGGCAGCGGAGAAGCCGGTCCCTCGGGTCAGGATCTGGCTGGGATAATTGGCGAGAATATCCGCATTGACGAGCGGCGTCTGCAGGATGTCCTGGAACTTCACGTCATAATAGTTGACGCTCGCCCGCAAGCCCTGGAACGGCGTGAGGTCCGCGCCGATGGACCAGGTATCGGCAGTTTGCGGCTTGAGGTTGGCGGTCGATCCCTGGATCGAGACCGTATAGGCGCCGCCCGGTGGCGGATCGGCGGGGTTGGCGAAGGGAACGAACGCGAAGGAACTGATCGTGTTGCGCTGCGACCCCAACTGGTCGAGCGGCGTCGGGGCGGTGAACGAAGTGCCCCAGTTCCCGCGAAGGGACAGCCATTCCGCCGGCTTGAACGTCCCGCCGAACTTGGTGTTGAACGTTCCGCCGAAGTCGCTGTACTTGTCGTAGCGACCGGATGCCGACAGGGTGAGCATGCTGCCGCCGGCACCGTCGGACAGCAACGGCGCCCGCACCTCACCGAAGAACGCGTGCACGTTGCGTGAATAGCTGGCGAACGGATAGGTCGAGAGCGTGCCGATGCGGATGTCGCTCAGATAGCGCTGCTGCAGCTGGTCATTCATGTATTCGTAACCGACGGCCAGCCGCAGATCGCCGCCGGGCAGCACTGCAAGGCGGCCTTCCACGATGCCCCGGATGTCGACCAGATTGTCGCGCGCCTGCCCCCCGATCTGGCTGTCGATCAGGTCGGCGAGCAGCGCCGGGTTGTTGCTGCTGACGTCGAACGGGTTGAAAGCCGTGGCAAGGCTCGTGCCGGCGCCGGCGGCGTTGAGCCGCGCACTGCTTATGCCGGTAAGTGCGAACGAACTGTCGCTTTCGCTCCAGTTGAACAGCAGGCGGGCCTGCCAGTTGTCGTCGAGATCGCGAACGACTTCGGCGTTGAAGCCCCACTCCTCCAGACGGGTGCGTTCCCGCTGCGCGTCTGCGCCCAGGACCGGTCGCAGATTGAAGCTTACCGAGGCGAGATTGACCGCAGGAAATGTCCCGAACCCGGGAATCTGAACAGTCGTAGGCCCGAGCGCCAATCCCGGCGGCAAACTGGCGGCGGCGTAAGGGTTGGCCGGGCTGACGGCGACGACGCCGGTCAGATCGCCCGTCTTGAGCGTCGATCGGCGCGCGTAGAACGCCTTCACGGTAACCTCGGTCCGGTCATCCAACTGCTGGAACAGGCTGGCCAGCACGCCGTGCCGCTCCGCCGACGGGATGTAGACGTCGTCCTGCGAATTGTCGCAGAGGTTGCGCGTACCCGCGACATAGGCAGGAGCCGCGTAGTTGACCGAGGCGACCGTCGCACCGAAAGCGGGAATCACGGTATTCAGCGACAGGTTCGGCGATGCGCAAGTCAGGTCGCGGGGCCGATAGGGCTGCGCGGTGTAATCCAGATCGCGGATGAAGCTGCGCTCCCGGCCATAGAGCTTGTCGCTCTTGGAATAGCTGTAGGAAACATAGAGCGATCCGCTGCCCCAGTCCTTGCCGGCCGTGGCGCTGGCATCCCATTGCCAGTAATTGTCGGCGAAGCCGTAGTGCCCATCGACCTTCAGCCCGTCGAACCGTCGCCGGGTGACGAAATTGATCGTCCCCGCAACCGCATCCGCGCCGTAGGTCGCCGAGCCGCCTTCAGTGACCACGTCCACGCGCTCGATCGCGCCGATGGGTATGAGATCGGGGTCGATGGAAGCCTGGTTCACACCGACCGAAGCGATACGGTGCCCGTCGACGAGGATAAGGGTAGGCGAACTCGCCGCCACACTCGTCTTTCCGCCCGGTGCCAGGTTGCGGATATTCGGCCGGGTCACCTGAATCTGGTTCGTGGCAATCGCGAGATCGGCCAGGGGCACGCGATTGAAGAAGTTGGAGACCTGCGGCACCGAAGCCAGCAGTTCGTTGGACGATATCGCAGCCGTTTTCTGGATGGTGTCGGCGCCGAGCATCACGGAATTGGAGCCGACAGGCGCACCGCCACGAAGCAACGTACCGGTCACGACGATCTCGTTCTCGACGGTCGGCATGTCCTGCTGGCCGGTCTCCTGGGCATCTGCCGAACCGGGTATCACCCCCATTGCGGCCAGCCCGGCCAATGCCAGCGCATGCCAGCTCGATCCTGCAGCGCCATGATATGCGCGCGCACTTTTCCCTTGGTGCCTCATCGGTCCCCCCCTTGTTTTTGACGCTCGTTCGGCGCTTCGGCACGCGGGCTGTTTGCGGCCGCAATTGTTTCCCGAGGCAGATTGTTGAGAACGCACCGCCTCCTGTCAAACTTTATTTCATATAGTGAAATAACCTTGCCCCTTCCCATCGGGGAGGCGTCATCTTATTGGTGGCGCCAATGCGCAAACGAAGCCCAAGCACGAGCCGCCTCGAAGTGCTCAAGGCCATTCGTGTCCATGCTCCGGTTTCTCGCAGCGATTTGCCCCGGTTGACCGGTCTGGCTGCCGGTACGATCTCACAGACAACCGCAGAGCTTGTGGCGCGAGGTTACGTCGTTGAGGCGCGGGAAACCGAGAAACGCTCCGGACGACCGCGGACTTACCTGACGATCGCGAGCGAAGGCCCGTTGGTGCTGGGCGCCGTCATTTCCACCACAAACACCCTTCTGATCACGTTCGTCGATCTTAACGGCACCATCCGCAGCGAGAGCGAACTGCCTTTCGTCGGCCCCGGTTCAATCGCGGAACTTGCGGAGCGGGTGGCGGAAACGATCGCTCAGGCGATCGATGCGAGCAGGTTTGCCAGAGAGCGCATCGAGCATGTCGGCATCGGCGTTCCCGCGCTGGTCGACAGCGTGGAAGGCGTTGTTCATTTCATGGCGACTTTCGAAGACACGCCGTATCCTTTCGCCGCTGCGGTGGCCGACAGGATCGGCCTGCCGGTGACCATAGAAAAAGGCACGACCTACAAGGCGCGCGCCCAGCATTGGCACGGCGCGGCCCAAGGCCATGACACCTTTACTCTGGTCAACGTAGGATTGTCGCTGGACTCGGCCGCCTACAGCGATGGCCTGCCGCGCGTCGGCGTGCACGGCTTCGGCCCTGAACTCGCCCATGTACGGACCGGCAGTCCAGATGATGCTGAACTCTGTTACTGTGGATCGCGTGGCTGCGCCACGACCTACGCCTCGATCTACAGCATCGTGCTGCGCGGTTTCGGCGCTGACGCTGCCCAGCTGGATCCGCGTAACGAGGCCGAAGTCGAGGCATTGTTCATCGAACTTCTCGACCGGGCATGCGCAGGCGACAGCGACGCGCGCGCCGTGTTCGATACCGCCGGCGCTCATCTTGGCCAGGTCCTGGCGAGCTATGTCAAGATTGCCGATCCGGGCCTGATCCTCATTGCCGTTCCGGACATGAGATTTGAACGGGTGATCCAGGAAGCATTCTCAGCTGCGCTGAACCACGGAATTCTGCCGCCGATCCTCAAAATGACCGAAATACGATTCACCCTGCAGGAGAAAAACTGGCACAGCCTTGGCACGGCCTCGCTTGCCCTTGAAAAGTCCTAGGCTCAAGCCCTGCAATTGCAGAGACAGGCAGTCTGGTCCTGCCATCACCGGCGAAACGCCACCTTGCGCGCGGGCCGCCTGAACCAGAACGTCCAGACGGCAAGCGTGCCTAGCATGGCCAGCGCAAGGCCGGACAGCGTCATGACCAGCCGGAACACGATGCCTCCAACCTTGCCCGCGTGGAGCGGATAAAGGGCGTTGTAGGCCGTCACCCTGCCGGAAAGATCACGCGCGTCTCGCGCAGCCACCATGCGCCCGGTGTCGGCAGCGAACCATACGGTCGTCCGCCCGTTCGGCAACCACTCCTCCGGACCGCGCATCCGCAGGGTGATGAGGCCGCTGTCGCCGCGCGGCAGGGCAAGGCTGCGCACTTCCGCATCGGGAAAACGGGTGCGGGCGGCACGTATCATCGCAGCCCAGTCAAGATCGTCCGCCAGCCTTGCTCCGCCCCCTGCAGGCGCCTTCAGGGCCCGGTCGATCTCGGCAGGTGCCCCCGGCCCAAGGATGACCGACGCCAGCGGCCGGAACACAAGCACCGTTCCCGTCACCAGCGAGAGCGCCAGCAATGGCGCGACGACGATCCCCAGGTCGCGGTGCTGCCGCACGATCGATGGCCGCGTCAGTCGCGCAGGCCACAGCCGCACTTCGAACGTTCGCCGTGTCCGCCACCACAGCACGGTGCCGCTGACGACGAAGAACAGTCCGCACAGGCTGGCGATCCCGATCACGGTCTCGCCCTCTTCCCCCGCAAGCAGGTGCTGGTGAAAGTCCGAAAGCCACAGTTCCGGCCGCTGCCACGCGCTGCCCCAGGCCAGCACCGGATCCCCCGCCTGCGTCACGTATGCGCCCGCCCCGCCCTTGTAGACGAGACGGTCCAGCCCGAAACCCGCGTCGGCGAACGTGATCGACTGCGGCCGTCGCGTTGGATCGGCCATCAGTCTGGCACTCGTCGCAGCCAGCACCCGGGTATCCTGCACTTGCGCATCGTTGGCATGGGGCAGGACGACCCAGGCATCCCGGTGGACGAGGATCGCACCGCTCAGCCCCACGATCGCAAGCAGCAGGCCGACAAGCCCGCCGGCCCAGCGATGCAGGGTATCGAGCAGCTTCATCAGAAGCGGTAATCCCAGCCCAGTGTGAAGTTGCGACCGCGTCCTGCAAAGAAGTGCGCATTGTCCGTCGGCCGCACCGTCTGGGTGTAGTAGTCTATGTAGAACTTGTCGAAGATGTTCTGTGCAGCCAGTGTCAGACCGCCCAGGCGCGTATCGTAGCGCAAGCTGAGATCGGTGACGTTGTAGCCACCGAAGCCGTACGTATCATCATAGTTGCCCGGTGCCCGCTCGAACTTGCGCGAGAGGAAGAACTGAGTCTGGATACGGGCGGAGACGGCCCCCTGGCGGTAGCTTGCGGCAAGGTTCAGGCGATCGGGAGAAATGTTAGCACCATCCAGATCGCGATCGACCGCCTCGATCCCGTCATCGGAACCATCGGTGCGCCCAATAAGGTGCGCGTAACCGGCCGACAGCGTAAGCCCCGGCAGCGGCGTCTGCGCGGAGAGGTTGATTTCGAGCCCCTGGATTTCCACCCGCTGACGCTGCACTTCGAACACGCCGCCGCTCTGTACCAGCAGCGAGCCGTTCTTGCTGGTAGACCAGAAATAGGCCGCGCTGGCATTCAGCGGACCGCGCTTGACCTCGACCCCCAATTCCCGGTTGTTCGACACGATCGGGCTGATGTTGACATAGTCGTCGATGTCGACGCCCGGCCGGTTGACCGCGCGCGCGATACGGCCGACATCCGGAACCGTGTAGCCTTCCGCATAGCTGGCATAGGCCCGGATGCCTTTCCACGGTTCGACGATGACGCCGCCGTTCAGCAGGGTATCGCTGAACCGGGGAGTGCCGCCCGACACCGCAAAACCGCCACCATAGCTGGCCAGCGTGCGATAATCGTCGATGGTGATGCGCACGTCCTCATGCCGGACACCGCCCGCGAGGTGCACCTTGTCGTCGAACAACGCGAGGTTGGCCTGCGCGAACGGTGCGAGGCTGCGATATTCCGCGGGCGGCACCCAGGCACGACCGGTCGCGATCAGGCGCTGCTCGGTCTTGTCGTAGAGCACATCCAGCCCGACCGTGGCCGTCAGCGCCTCGAAACCGGGGACTTTGCGTTCATATGAGAACTTGCCGCCATACTTGCGGCTACGGTTCTGCGACTGGTCGAACAGCGTTCCTATCGGTGCAAGCGCGGCATCCTGGAAAGTCGCGATCGGTGCTATCTCGCCGCCATAGGTATCTCGCGAAAGGTTGTAGAACCCCTGGAGCATCAGGTTGCCGCCCCAGAGATCGGAATCGGTGTACGTCAGTGCGGCGCTTTGCGTGCGATTGGTCGCAGGGACGCCCGGCGGCGTACCGCGAACCGAAGTCGTCGGCAGGTTGCGCCGGTAATCGCCGTTGGCCGCGACGAAATCGCCCTCGCCCTTCAGTTCGAAGCGATTGACCATGATATCCAGTCGCGCCGTGTCCGACACCGCATAGCCGAAGCGACCGAACACCGACCAGGATCGGCTGTCCTGCGTCTCGCCCTGCGTCAGGTCGGTGCCGACACGATCGCCGTGGCCATCGTAGAAGACGCCGCGCTTTTCGAAAGCCGCGCCGACGGTCGCGTCGAAGCGCCCCTGTCGCCAGCCGATCAGGCCGGCTACCTTGCCACCCCTGCCATCGTCGCTGAAGCCGGTGTCCGAATTGCCCTGCACCAGCACACGGCCTGAAATGCCGTCGTGCCGAGGCGGACCGACCGTGACCTGATTGACGATGCCGCCAGTGCCCCCGATCCCCTGCAAGGCATTTGAGCCGTAAATGACTTCCACGCGATCGACGAAGAACGGATCGATGGCGAAGCCGTCGCGGGCACCGTCGCGCAGCGGCGCCGTCTGCGGAATACCGTTAATTGCGTAAAGCGGAGAGCGGCCGCGGAGCGTCTCGCCCGCGCCGGACAGCTTCTGGCGCGTGGGCGAGAACGAGGGCGTGAGCGCGGAGACGGCATCGACTATCGAACCACCGATGGCCACCTGCTGATTGAGCGCCGCGTTGTCGATGACATCGACCGTCAGCGGCAGCGCGTTCAACGGCAGGATCGTTCGCGCGGCCGTGACGACGATTCCTTCGTCGGCATCCGCATGGCTAGCCGCAGGACCATCCGAATTCTGGGCCAATGCGGGCCATGCGGCCATGGCCAGCGGCAATACGAGCAGCGAACGAAAAATCATGACTTGGCGGCCTCCCTTTATGGGCGGGCCTTCTAGCGCCAGCGGAAACAAATGCAAGTCACTCGCATTAGCGCATGGATAAGCCATATCCATTTTTGAACAAAAACCGCGATTGGGTGCGGCAGTCGAGGATCGGCTCGACCGCCCCGCACGCACGGCCCTTAATGACGATAGCGGGTATAAAGCCATCCGATCCCGATCAGGCTGAAGCCAAGCGCTAGGAATGAAGCGATCCGCAGCAAGCCTTCAAGGCCGGAAGCATCGAACAGGAACACCTTGCCCACGGCCCCCAGCATCAGGGCAAGAGAAGCGAGCCGCCAGTCGCGCAGGCTATTGCGGATGCCCCATAGCAGGAACCCGATGGCGAGCAGGATGGCGAGCACCGAACGCCCGATGTTCTCGATCTCCAACACCTCCCCGACAGGCAATACCGTGCCGGTGAACAACTGGCGCAACGTGGCAAAGGCGAAAAGCAGGATCATCGACATGCGCAGGGCATCGCCGATCCTCGTCCAGTACTCCGCTCGATCGGGCACGATGCGGAAGAGGATCGATATGCCGACGAACGTGATGCCGAAGGCCGGCAGCAGCAAGTTGACCAAAGGCCATGGCCCGACCGCCTGCTTCGCCCACAAGGGATCGTGCAACGCGACAGTATAGACGAGGTTGTGCGCGATGCTCACCATGATCAGCCCGACGGCTATGCGGCGTGCCGCCAGGTAGCGCCATGCCAAGGCACCCATCGCCATGAGCAGGGCCTGCCACAGACACCGTTCGGCGAGTCCGACGCGGACGAAGGCGGCGTAATCACCGATGGTAAAAAGTTGCTTGAACAGGATATGCACGCCAACGAGGGTCAGTCCGCCGGACAATGCGGCACCACCCGCACGTACGATGGCCGGCTGATGCTCGGGACTGCGCCATAGCGTGACGGCCAGCGCGATGGCCGGTACGAGCAGCCTGCCCATCGCGACGCCGACCGATGGCAGGTCCGTGTAGAACACCGGGTTTCCGCCGAGCGACAGCGCTCCGGCCGCAAGCCAGTACCCCATCGGCTCCAGCGCCCACAGCACCAACAGGCCGCCCAGTGTCGCCAATGCCGGTTCCGGCGCGAGAGCCGGGCGGCGGCGGCCACCCTCCACCAGCGCGACGAGCGCCGCCGCCGTGGCCACGGGCAGCCATGCAGCCGGGACGAGTTGCGCGACCAGGCCATAGCCGAGCAATATAGCCAGCGGCTGCAGTGCATATCGCAGTACGGTGCCGGCGTTGCGCCATGCAAAGCCGGTCGCGACGATGCACAGCGTCGCCCACCGCAGCACGGCACGCGCGGGATGCGGGACCGATGCAGCTTGGAAAAGGCGCGCGAGTTCGCCGGTCGTCTCTATCGTGATAACCAGAGCGGCGACCGCAGCGCTCAGGAAGCCGAGCGCGCCCTTCGCCAGCCGGCTATCGCGTGCCGTGACCGACAGCCCGAGCAACGCGGCGGCAACTACGGCGATCACGATCGATACGCACCATTCGGGCAGGCCGACCATCCCCGCCAGCACCACCAGCAAGCCCGAACAGGATGCCAGCAACGCGAAGCGCGCGTCGCCCAGGCGTTCGCTGCTGCGCCAGCCCAACCCGGCACCCAGCGCGGGCAAGGCGGCGAAAGCCATTGCCAGCAACGCGAACCGCAAGTCCTGACCCGTATTTCCTTCGTAGAACTTCCCGAAGCTGACCATGTAACCGCCCAGCGCAATCGCGCCGAGCAGGCCTACTCCGACAAGGCCTCCGGTGACGTGCCACAAGTGCCGCAACGCATAGCTGCCGTAGATCGCCGCAATCCCGACCACGACAGCCGCGAACAACCCTGCATCCGGCACCGGCCAGATGGCAATCAGGCCAAGCGCCGTCAGCAGCGGGACGGCGACCGTGCGCTGCAGAATCGGCGTGCGTCCCGCCAGCCAGACGAACGCCAGCGAGAGCAGTCCGTAAAGCCCCCATGTCAGCGGCGCGAAATCGCCACGGGCGACGACCAGCGCCAGTTGCAGCGCCCCGACCACGCCGGTCACCGCGCGCAGTATCGGTGCGGAACGCCCTTCCATTGCAAGAGCGGGCAGACCGAGGCCGAACAGGATCACGAGCAGCCCCATCGCCAGCGTGGATCCACTGTCCAGATCGCCCATGGCAATCGTCAGCAGGCTCCAGCCCGCACCGCCGGTCAGCGCGCCGATGCCCAGCCAGGCCCAGCGCTGGCGCCGTGAAAGCAGGGTAATCGCGCCAATGACGATCGCCAGGTATCCCGCCAGCAGGGGTACGCTGGGGCTCTGCGATTGCACGACCGCGGGGGTCGCCAGACCGCCGACAAGGCCGAGCACGGCGCAAGGTGCCCCGAACCTGAGGGCAAGACCAAGAGCGAGCGCAGTGATCGCCGTCAGTCCGGCGAAAGCCGTGCCGGGCCCGACCAGTTCATAAAGATTGCTCGCCGCCAGAACCGCGGCATAAAGCCCGCCCACACCGGCGCCCGCGAGGGCCTGGGCGACACGTATATCGCGCACGACCTCCTGACGGTGACGCGCAAGTCCACCCATGCCGATCAACGCGCCGCCAAAGGACAGCCCCATGATTACCCGCACCACCGGGGAAAGCAGGCCGGTGTCTATCGAGTATTTCACCATCAGCACGGCTGCCACGATCAGCGTGATGCCGCCCGCCCAGATCGGCAACTTGCGACCGAACAGATCCTCGAATCCGAGACCGGTCCATGACGCGATTGCGCGCTGGGGAAACGTGGACTCAGGCCCTGAAGCGGGCTCGAATTCCGGTTCCGACTGAGCTTCGCCGGGTTCGGGCTCGTTCGCCGCAGCAGGAGTTGGAACCGCTCCCGAGTCAGACGTCAACGGCACGAATTGCGCCGGCGGCTGGAAATCGAGGTCCGGCGCCGCGATCGCTTCAACCTCCTGATGTTCCGGCCGCTCCGGCTGGACCGGCACGGCATGATCCAATGCCTGATGATCCGGGATAAGCCGCTCGATGCGCCCAAGGCGTCGCCGCGTATCATATAGCAGAACGCTCAGGATTAGCGTGGCGAACAGCAGGATCCCGGTCATGACGCACCTTTCGATCTCAATTGCATGACATGGGTACAGGTGAATTGAACGCTGTGCAATATAAAATTAGACAGCGTTCGATTATAACGATATACGATATCGCATGGACTTTGGAGAAGGCCGACAATGACGGGATTTCTGAAGAAGCTGGTACGCGACCTTGAAGCACCGATCGAAGCACGCGGCTTCGGCACCGGCTGGTTCGCGGGGTTCTTTGCCATGCTGCTGGCCGCCGCCGGGCTGTGCTTCGTGGTCGCGCTGCGCTGGCCTGACTGGTTCGCCACGCCGGAACTGGCCGTGGTGCTGAAATCATCAGGCTTTCGCATCGTCGTCTACACAACGCTGCTGGGCGCCTATGCGCTTGCCCTGCTGAGCTTGCTGCTCCGGCCGCGCAAGGCGATGGGCATGACTGCGCTGATGGTGGCACTTGCGGGAACCATCCTTGGCGGCGCGTCGGTCCAGCCGCGCGAGATGCACGACTGGGGCGTGTTCTTCGGTGTCGATTTCTTCGCGGTGAACCTTGTCGCCACCGGCCTGATGTTCGCCCCGCTGGAACGCCTCGTGCCTCATCGCGGCAGGCAGCGCCTGTTCCGCCCCGAGTGGAGCGAGGACCTGTTCTACTTCCTCGTCAGTTCGATGCTGGTGCAGTTGATCACCTTCCTTGCCCTTGCGCCGTCGAGCTATCTCAACGCGCATGGCACCGCCCTTTCGGGTATTCGCGCAACCGTGGGCGGATTGCCGTGGTTGGTCCAGTTCATCATGGCGATGCTCCTGACCGACCTTACGCAGTACTGGTTCCACCGCGTGTTCCACCGCATCCCGTTTCTCTGGGGCTTCCATGCGGTGCACCACTCGGCCCGGTCCATGGACTGGCTGGCCGGTGGGCGAATGCACTTCGCCGAGATCGTGCTTCTGCGCGGTGTAACTTCGCTGCCACTGCTGACACTGGGCTTCCTGCCTTCGGTCATGCAGGCTTACATCGGCATGGTCTACGTCTATTCCTCGCTGATCCACGCCAACATCCGGGGCGACTTCGACCGTCTGGGCCGGTTCATCGTGGTCCCGCGCTTCCACCACTGGCATCACGCGCTGGAAGCCGAAGGAATCGACAAGAACTTCGCGATCCACTTCCCCTGGCTCGACCGTCTTTTCGGCACGCACTACTTCCCCAAGGGGCAGTGGCCGCAGGGCTACGGCGTGCCCGAAACTGTGCCGAAGGGCTATCTGGCGCAGATGCGCTATCCTTTCGTGCGCAAGGCCGGCTGACGATGGGCAGGAGATCGGACCACGGACGCGAGGAACTGGAATCGCTGATCCTCGACAACGGGCGGCAGGTCATGGCCGAAAGCGGTTATGCCCGGTTCTCCGCGCGTGAGGTCGCCAAGCGTATCGGCTATTCGGTGGGCACGGTGATGCACGTCTTCGGGAACGTCGACCGGCTCGTCATGGAGATCAACGCGCGCACGTTCAGGCTCTGGAGCGAGTGGCTGGAAGAGCGCCTTGGCGGGGCCGAGGGGCGTGCGCGCATTATCGTCCTCGTCCAGGGCTATTTCGACTTCGCGCAGACCCATCGCAACCTGTGGTCGGCGATCTACGAGCACCGCGTGCCGGAAGGCATGGAGATGCCCGAGACGCTCGCCGCCGAGCGCATGCGTCTCACCGGCGTCATCGCGCGAGAGGTCGCGACGGTTCTGCCTGCAACGGAGGCCGCAAACGCGGCAGAGCTTGCCAGTTCGCTTATCGCCACCGTGCACGGGCATTGCGCGTTCATGCTGGGCGGCACTTTCGCTCTGTTAGGTGTTGCGCGACCAGCCGACCTTGCGGCGGCGCGCGTCATCGAAACTCTGCACGCAAGGGGCGCTCTGATCGACGCCTGAACGAACACGAAAGGATCTAGATGAAGGCTGCGAAACATCTGGCCGCGTGCTGGGGGCTGGCGATCACGGCGTCGCTCTGGGCACTTTCGGCTCATGCGCAGGGTGAAGCCGCGCATACCGATGGCCCGAGCTTCTCCTGCACGGCGGCGCGCACGGCGATGGAGCGGGCGATCTGCACCGATCCGGCGCTTGCCGTCGCGGATCGGGAGATGGCCGCACTCTTCGCGCTGTCCCGCGAAAGCGCGTTCGGCACCGGCCCGTCGAGCGAACTGGCCGCCCAGCGCCAGGCGCTGAAACGGATGCGCGGCTGCGAGGGCGCGGAAATCCGCAAATGCCTCAAGACCGTTTATGCCGAGCGCAACGGCGCACTTGCCATCGCCGCGCTGATGCATGCTCCCGACCAGGCGCTGCCGGTGCTGCGCCGCCTCGACCCGCAGTTCGCACCGGTGTTGGAAGCGGTTGCGCTCTGGGCGCGGGAACCCGTCGACACCGACTGGTCGGCCCCGGAGCGGGCAGTTGTCAGGACGCGCATCACCGCCCTCCTCTTCCCTTACCTGACCCGCCTGAGCACGGATGAGGGGCAATCCTTCGGCTGGTCGATCCTCTCCGAACCTTACGGGGATTCTCCCAAGGTTAGGACGACGGGCGACCTGTTCACCAGCGAACGCCACTTCGCGGCCTTTCTCAACGTGCTAGGCCCTTACCTCGACGAAGATGCGAACGGCATCGAGCGCAACCTGCCGTGCGGGGCGATCGTACGCCATCCGGCGCTGATCGAGGCCACGGAATCGGTATTCGGCTCCACCATGGACAACTTCGTGCTGCGCAACGACTGCGAGCAGACCCTGCCCCCGACCCCGGCGCTCGACACACTCGCCGCGAGGATTCGCGGCACCTGGCCGGACTGCGACGGGACGATACGCTTCGCCGCATACCGATCGTATCAGACCGCGCTGGACCGTGCACGGCTGGGTCAGGCACCGCATGAGGCCAGGCCCGAGATCGCCGCTCCCGATGGCGTCCCCACCGCTGCTGTCGAGACAGCACGCAGCGAACTGGGGCGTTACTACGCTGTTCACCTCGGCAAATCTGCGAAGGATGCCGCCACGATGGCCACCGACGCCATCTCCGGCGTAGTGTCCACCGCCCATAGCTGCGGCACCTGAGCCTGATCGGGAGAATTCGATGAAATCGGCAATGCTCGGCATCGCATGGAGCCTTGGCATCCTTTTGCCCTCCACCTCCCAGGCGCGGTCTTCCGAGTGGTGGTACGTGGCCCAAGCGGCGGAAAAGGTGCTGTTCGTCGACGTCGGCTCAATCCGGCGGGACGGCGACACGGTGCGCTACGAAGCCAGCCAGATCCTGCGCGAGCCCGGCAACCCGGCCGCATCCCTGCGCGCCTGGATGATCACCGACTGCCGCAGGCAGACCGAAAGCTGGGATCTGTACTTGCGCTATGGCTCCCGGGACGAGCGGCTCGACGAGACCGCACTCAGTTATCCCGACCCGGAGCCGGTCACCGCCGGAACGCTGGCGGATGCACAAATGCAGTTCGTATGCGCCACCGATCGCGCCGCGACCGGCGGGTTTCCCCTCAAGATCGACGAGGTTGCCTTTGCCGAAGCGCTCATCGCCGACACCGAAGCGAGCGAGCCGCCCGCAACCATTCACGACCGTATGCGCGCCGATCCGAAGGTGCCGGTGATCCGCTCCACCGCGCCCGCCCCGGAGACTTTCGGCACGCCGCAGCGTACCATGGCGGGCGATGCGGTTGTCCCACCGCGCGACTACGCGAAAGGCACCGCCCTGCCCGATCTGAAGAACTACGATACCGACGAGAGCGGAACGATATACGATATCGCCTATATTGGGACCGAAGACGGCGAATTGACCTTCGAGCAACGCGGCTACAGCATCGGCGATCTTGCCCGGGCGAGCAGCGCGCAGACTATGCGTTTTCCGCTAGCACAAAAGACGATCCAAATCGCAGACATCGCCATCGAGGTCATCGATGCCACACCACAGCACCTGCGCTTCCGTGCGACCCTTGCTTCAAGGGAAGACGGCGGCAACGGTGCAGCCTTCCCCTGTCTCGCCCCGGCATGCACGGGGGAATGATCACGACCGCGACCTGCGTGTCGGCCTACCGACATCCCCGTCAACACCGTGCCAACGGGAACGAGGGCATACACCCTTTCCCATAGCCCACCTTCTTGCCCGCACCTTCGCCATGTTCAGAACGTCAACCGCAGTTCGCCCAGGAAGGTGCGGCGCGAGACGTGCTCGCCGCCGAAAGCGGAGCATGCCAGGATCGAAGGCGCGATAGTCGTAAAACTCAAACCCGGCAGCGCTCAGCCAGCGTCGGGAGAGGCTGCCTTCGGCGTTCGAGCCATCCGCTTAGGCCTGCCCGTCTGGCGAGGCTTCTCCACCTTCGCGGCATTAGCTTTTTCACCTGATGCGCCGTCTTTACTTGCTGCTGCCGCAGTCTTCTTGCTCCCGGTGTCGCCTTTACCGAATAGACCAAGCTTGCCACGGCGCTTTGCCGGAACTTCCGCGACTACACTACTTGTGGGTTCTACGGTGTCAGGCGTCACTTCTGAAGATGCAGCCCCGCGCTTTGCAGGCTTGGAGCCCTCTGCGGCGATGGCCGGTTCTTTCTGTTTCCTGGTCCGCGTGCTCTTCGGAGCCGCAGGCGCCTTCGCGTCCTCGGCAGCAGGTTCCGTTTGCGCCGGGGCCGCAATTGCGGGCTTCGATGCGACCTTGACTTTGCGCCGCGGCGCTTTCGGGGCCGCCGGTTCAGCCGACGCTGCGGCAGTCGCATCACCTGCCGTACCGGCGTCCAGCGCCTTAGCGGCCGATCCAGCAGGCTTCTTTACCCGACGTCCCTTGGCCTTTGCTGGCGCAACGGGGACCGACGACACCTGTTCGGGTGCCACGTCGTTTGCCGCGACCGAGGCAGCGACGGTCGGTTCATTGGCGGAAGCATCCGAACTGGCCACGACTGGAGCGCGTTCTCCAGAGGTTTTCTGCTTGCGGCTACCCAGTCCGATTTTCTCGGCGATGGAGCGGCGCTTGGCCGCAAAATCCGGCGCGACCATCGGATAGCTCGCAGGAAGGTTATAGCGCTCCCGATAAGTCGCAGGCGTTAATCCGTGCGCTGCCAGATGACGCTTGAGCGTTTTGTACGGCTTGCCATCGATCAGGCTCAACAAATGTTCCGGTGACGATTGGCTCTTGCGAACAGAAACAGCGGGTGTGTACGTCGGTGCTTCCTCGACGACTGGCTCGATGACGGCGTCATCGGTCAATGCCGCTTTGGTCGATCGTATCAATCCGGACAGATCTTCGGATGCCACTGTATTGTTCGCCAGATAGGCGCTCAGCAGTTGCACGGTGAGAGCGGCGATGTCCGTAGTCTTGTCGATGTCAGGCATGTGCGATCAAGCTCCCAATACGTCTGTGATCTTTTGCAAAAACCGAGACGACCTTTCTGCGGCTGCCATGCATCCGAATGCAAGGGTAAAAGATGTCGCCTGAAGCATTCTTGCCTGTTTTTTGCGCAGATGGACTCGATGCGGAAATTCGATGAACCATTGCGCTTGTAGCGCTTGGCGCATCGACCTTCCGCCTGCATATCCGCCTTGCCTTTCAGGTATCCTCTCCCAACTTCATAACGCCGGCCCTTGGGTCGGCTTTTCTTTTGCAAGCGCAGCAACCTGCCCGCGACGTACCGAGGTGCGACAGCCGCCCGGCAAGCGTGGAGGATGCGGCATCCCCGAAATGTCAGGCACACATTCGTGGAGTAAAAAATAGCTTGCATATGAGAATGCGTCGCAATAGCGTAGGTCATGTAGCTTGCCTCTCTCGTCAAGCCACAAGCCCGTAAGGAACGCTTGTCATGGGGCGTTCCTTCATCCTGTGACCTTTGGTCGGGGCGGCTCCTTGCCTTGCTCGCCCCGACCATTTTTTCGCTCTGAGTCATTGCATGACCGGAGACGCCGCGGTCGCAAGTAGAAAGGCAGGCACAAAGCAAGCTGGTTTCAACCCGAATGGGGTTACACCGCACCGGCGGAGTGATAGGGGCTGATCGATGCGCACGCTGCTGCCTTTCCTTGCCTGCCTGATGTTGATCCTGATCAGCTGGTCCGGCATGGCGCACGCCGTAGAGGCGGCGAGCGGCAGCGACGCCGGGTACGATTTCTCCTATCATGCGCCCGGCGACGGTGACGAAGCGCCTGCAGATGCCGATAGCGGCCTCCCGCACCATCATGGTGCCTGCCATAACCATGACCTCGGCACCATGCAGATGACGGTCGAGCAACCCATTGCCGACTCGGACGGGCAAATTTTCGGCTTCAAAGGGGCCTCGCCGCTGCATTCGGCGGACGATAACGTGATGCCACGCCCTCCACGAACCTGACGCTTCCGTCGACCGGCTGACTGTCGGTCGGGAATCCTCCGTCAGGACTATCACATCATGAAGACTGTACTCGCGGCGTTACTCGCCGCAGCGTCCTGTGCCGCAACGGTGCAGGCGCAGGAAGTACCGGGCGCACCTTATGGCGCCGTAACGCTGACGCTCGAAGATGCCATCGCGGCAGCAGGCGGCTCCGCTCCGGCCGTGGATGCCGGTCGTGCCGGTGTCGATGCGGCAGTCGCCGGCCGCAAGGTCGCAGGACTTCGCCCAAATCCGGTCGCTCAGGGGCAGATCGAGAATGTCATGGGAACCGGTCCCTATTCCGGCATCGGCAGCAACGAGACCACGGCCGGATTCATGCAGACCCTGGAACTGGGCGGCAAGCGCAGTGCCCGCGTTGCAGTCGCCACTGCGGAACTGTCCCGAGCTGAACTGCAGGCTGCCATCATCGCCGCCGACGTTCGCCTGCACGTGACGCAGCTCTACGTGGAAGCTGTCTCGGCCGAGCGCCGACTGATCGCGGCGAAGGACCAGGCACGGATCGCTGCTGACGCACTTAGAGCCGCCGGTGTGCGGGTTCAGGCAGGCCGCGCCTCACCGCTCGAAAAGCAGCGCGCCGACGTGGTGCGCGTGAACGCTGAAGCCAATGCCGAACGGCAGGACCGCCTTGCCCGTACCGCGCGCACGAACCTTCAACGCCGGATAGGCCGGGCCATCGACGGTCCTCTCGACGCGGCCCTGCTCGATCGGCTGCCGCCCGCTTCTGCGCCGTACGGACCGTCGGCGCCGATCGGTCCTCAAGGCACACTGGCACTGGCTGCCGCCGATGCGGACCTCGCCATCGCCGACGCCGGCGTCCGTCTCGCCAAGGCGAATCGGACACCGAACATCGACGTCGGCCCGTCGGTGCGCCGTCTGGAAGCGACGAAGGATTTCGCTGCTGTTTTCACGGTGTCGATCCCGCTGCAGGTCTTCGACAGCGGCAGCGCCGCGCTTGCTCAGGCCGGCGCGCAGCGCACGCAGGCCGAGGCCAATCGCCGGGTGACGGCCCTCGATATCGAGCAGGCCATCACCAACGCGCAGGCCGATGCCGACAATGCCGCGACAACCGCTCGTGCGGCTTCCGGCCCTGCCTTGCAGGCTGCGCAGGAAGCCGCACGCATCGCCCGTATCGGATACCGGGAGGGCAAGTTCAGCCAGCTCGACCTTCTCGATGCCGAGCGCACGCTCGCCGAAATCCGCATCGTCGCCATCGATGCGCTCGCATCCTACCAGATTGCCCGTGCGCAGCTGGAGCGCCTGACCGCGCCCGCCGCCGCGCCTCAAGGGGGAAACTGATTGCCATGAAACCGAATAAGCGCACTTACGCCGCATTGCCCCTCTCGTTCGCCCTTGCCCTCGCGGCCTGCGGTGACGGCGACAAGGCGGCACACCCCCCAGTCGAAGAGAAAGGCGCGACGGACGCCAAGCGGGTCGAGGGCACAATCGTCATGAGCGCCGAGCAGATCGGTTTGGCCGGTATCCAGATCGGACATCCCATGATCGGCGGCTCGGGCACTTTCGAACTTCCCGCTACGATCGACACAGACCCCCAGGGCATGCAGGTCGTCTCCGCCGCGATCGGCGGGCGTGTGGTCTCGCTGACCCGCAACCTTGGCCAGTCGGTCGGACAAGGCCAGGCGATCGCCGTGATCGAGAGCCGCGAGGCAGCCTCCCTCAACGCCGAGATCGAAGCCGCACGGGCGCGGCTTTCCCTCGCCAAATCCAACCTCGATCGCGAACAGCGCCTGTTCGCCCAGAAAGTCTCGCCCGAACAGGATCTCATCGCAGCGCGTACCGCCGCGACCGAGGCGCGTATCGCGCTTCGCCTCGCCCAGCAGCAGGTATCGGCGGCAGGCACGGGTGGCGGCGCACTGAACCGTATCGCCATCCTCTCGCCGATCTCCGGCCAGATCATCGCGCGCAGCGTGGTCCTGGGCCAGACCGTAACCGCCGATGCCGAGCTGTTCCGCGTGGCGAACCTTTCCAGCGTCTCGCTCTCGCTCAACGTGCTGCCGCAGGATGCCGGCCACGTGCATCCGGGCAATCCCGTGACCGTCAAGGCGGCAGGCCGAGAGACGACCGCGCGCGTGACCTTCGTGTCCCCGGCACTCGACACGGCCACTCGCCTCGTGCCGGTGATCGCCATGCTCGACAATCGCGCGGGCCAATGGCGAGTAGGCGAACCGGTCACCGCATCCATTGCGCTTTCCAGCAGCGGCGACGGCGACAACGGCGATGGGGCCGTCAAGGTGCCGACTACGGCGGTCCAGACCGACGAGGGCAGGACCGTCATCTTCGTGCGCACGCAGACCGGCTTCAAAGCTGTGCCCGTCATTTTGGGCGACAGTGCCGGGGACATGGTCATCGTCAAGTCGGGCCTCAAGGGCACCGAGAAGATCGCCACCGTCAACAGCTTCACGCTCAAGGCCGAACTGGGCAAGAGCGAAGCGGTGGAGGACTGAGCCATGATCGCCCGCGTAGTCACATGGGCGGTCGAGAAGCGCTGGCTCGTCCTGCTTCTCACCGCCATTGCCGCCGTCATCGGTGCGGCATCGCTTTCCCGCCTGCCGATCGATGCCGTGCCGGACATCACCAACAACCAGGTCCAGATCAACGTCCGCGCGCCCGCCCTCTCGCCCGAACTGGTGGAGAAGCAGGTCTCATTCCCGATCGAGACGGCACTGGCCGGCATCCCCGGCCTCGACTTCACCCGCTCGCTCAGCCGCAACGGCTTTGCGCAAGTAACGGCGGTCTTCTCGGATTCCACCGACATCTATTTCGCCCGCCAGCAGGTCGGCGAACGCCTGCAGGGCGTCGCTGAGAACCTGCCCGATGGCGTGAACCCCGAGATGGGGCCGATCGCCACGGGGCTTGGCGAAGTCTACATGTGGACCGTCAAGCTCCAGCACCGCGCCGACGACAAGCATCGACCGGGTGAACCCGGCCAGCAGCCCGACGGCAGTTACATAACCCCCGAAGGTGAACGACTGACCACGGAGGCGGAGAAGGCGACCTATCTGCGCACGGCGCAGGACTGGATCGTCACCCCGCTGCTGAAAAACACCAAGGGGCTGGCCGGCGTCGATTCCATCGGCGGCTATGCCAGGCAGTTCCTGGTCGTTCCCGACATTCAGAGGCTTGCCGCGCTCGACCTCTCGCTGACCGACCTGGGCAACGCACTGGAGCGCAACAACACCAGCGTCGGGGGCGGTTTCGTCGACCGTAATGGCGAGGGGCTTGCCGTCCGCTCCGACGCGCTGATCCGCAATTCGGCGGAACTGGGCCGCACCGTCGTCGCCACCCGCGACGGGGTGCCGATCACGCTCGACCAGGTCGCATCGGTTCGTTCGGGCCAGGCCATCCGCATGGGCTCGGCGTCCGAGAACGGCACCGAAGTCGTGGTCGGCACCGCCATCATGCGCATCGGCGAGAACAGCCGCACGGTGGCGACCGCGGTTGCCGACAAGCTACAGTCCATCAATGCCTCGCTGCCGCCCGATGTCGTGGTTCAGCCGGTTCTCAACCGCACCGCACTGGTCGATTCAACCATCAAGACCGTCGCCAGGAACCTCGGCGAAGGCGCTGTCCTCGTCATCGTCGTGCTGTTCCTGCTGCTCGGCAACTTCCGCGCCGCCCTCATCGCCGCGCTCGTCATTCCGGTGACGATGATGCTGACCGGCTTCGGCATGCTCAAGGCCGGGGTTTCGGCCAACCTGATGAGTCTGGGCGCGCTCGACTTCGGCCTGATCGTCGATGGCGCGGTCATCATCGTCGAGAACGCGCTGCGCCGGATCGCCGAGGAGCAGCAGCATCACGGTCGCCTCCTCAGCGTGAAGGAACGTCTCGCGACCGTGACTTCGGCCGCGCGCGAGATGATCCGCCCTTCGGTTTACGGCCAGGCGATCATCATCCTCGTCTACGTGCCTTTGCTCAGCCTTACCGATGTCGAGGGCAAGACTTTCGTGCCGATGGCGCTTACCGTCATCATGGCGCTGGCCTTCGCCTTCGTCCTGTCGCTCACCTTCGTTCCCGCGATCGTCGCCATCTGGCTCTCCAAACGGGTGGAGGAAGAGGACGGCCTCATCATAACCTCGCTCAAACAGCGCTACGCGCAGGGCCTCGACCGGGCGATGAAGCGGCCCAGCTTCACGATCGGTGCGGCGCTGGGCAGTCTTGTCCTTGCCGCCGCTGCGTTCATTTCGCTCGGACAAGTGTTCCTGCCCCAGCTCGACGAAGGCGACATTCTCATCCAGGCCCTGCGTATTCCCGCTACTTCTGTCCAGCAGAGCCAGGCGATGCAGGTGCCGATCGAACGGATGATGTCGAAACAGCCGGAGGTGAAGTTCGTCTTCTCAAAGACCGGCACGGCCGAACTTGCGTCCGACCCGATGCCGCCCAACGCCACCGACATGTTCGTCATCCTCAAACCACGCGAGGAATGGCCGGACCCGAAGCTGGAAAAGGCTGACCTGGTCGCTCGCATCGAAGGCGAACTCGCGAAGTTCCCCGGCAATGCCTACGAGATCACACAGCCGATCCAGATGCGCTTCAACGAACTCATCGCGGGCGTTCGCGGCGACATCGCCGTCAAGGTCTTCGGTGACGACTTCAACACGATGAACCGCACCGCCGAACGGATCGCTGGTATCCTGCGCAAGACCGAGGGCGCTGCGGATGTGAAGGTCGAACAGACCACCGGCCTGCCGATGCTCGACATAAAGGTGAACCGCGATGCGATGGCTCGCCTCGGTGTCACCGCACAGGACGTGCAGGATACCGTCACCGCTACGATAGGTGGGCGTACCTCGGGCATGATCTTCGAAGGCGACCGCCGCTTCCCGGTGGTGATCCGCCTTTCCGATGCACAACGTGCCGACATCAACCTGCTCCAACAGTTGCAGGTGGCGGTGCCCGGCGGCTCTCATGTCCCTCTCGCCAGCGTCGCCGAGATCAACCTCGTGGATGGCCCCAACCAGATCAGCCGCGAGAACGGCAAGCGCCGCGTCGTGGTGCAGGCCAACGTGCGTGGGCGCGACGTCGGTAGCGTGGTAGCCGATGCCCAGGCCGCGATTGCCCGGACGGTGCGCCTGCCCGCTGGCAGCTATGTCGAATGGGGCGGCCAGTTCGAGAACATGAAGTCAGCCAGCGAACGCCTGAAGCTCGTCATCCCGGCCTGCTTCGTGCTCATCCTGCTGCTGCTCTACGGGGCACTTGGAAGCGTTCGCGATGCCGCGATCGTCTTCACCGGCGTTCCTTTCGCCCTGGTCGGCGGGGCCCTTCTTCTGTTCGTGCGAGGCATGGACTTCTCGATCTCGGCAGCAGTCGGCTTCATCGCCCTGTCCGGCATCGCCGTGCTCAATGGCCTCGTCATGGTCAGCTCCATCCAGGACCTGATCCGTTCGGGGATAGAGCGGGCCGAAGCGGCCCGTACCGGCGCCATGCAGCGTCTGCGCCCGGTAGCCATGACGGCACTGGTCGCCAGCCTCGGCTTCGTGCCCATGGCGCTGGGTTCAGGCGCCGGCGCGGAAGTGCAAAAACCGCTGGCGACCGTCGTGATTGGCGGCCTGATCTCGGCGACGCTATTGACCTTGTTCGTTCTACCGACCCTCTATGCCCGCTTCGGGCAGAAACGGATCACCCCGAACGAACACTGCAACGAAGGGCATACCTTTCAGGAGCAGGCGTTGCCCCATGGCGCATGATCACGGCGAGACCGGCGACGCGCGCACATAGCATTCATTTCCATGCATGATCTCGAGGCCGCAAATATCAATCTCGTCGGCAGCGAGCCCTTGTCAGGCGTCTGTTCAATTGACCAATTTCACGTGCTCGGACCTTTTGGCGGGCGCAGGACCATGACGGCTATGCCGCCGGCTTTGCGCGTGAAACCCTGAGCGAGCAGGCACCGGCGCGCGCTTATCGAACCCCGCTTAGATAATCCTCAGACAGGCTTTTCGAACGGCGGGTTGGAGCCGTTTAGTCCTGCGATTGCATTGGCCTGACGGCCGCGCTAGGAGGCATCCATTCGCAAGGACCCGGTGAAATTCCGGGTGGCTATTCCGGCCGCCGATCCGCCGGACAACGTTCGTTGCAGGGCAATCCGCCCTATCCACGCCGCTGCCCCTGCGACCATCGTCGGTTTTCCAGCATGCACAGTTCCCCTCTTTCGCGCTACCGCGCCGAATGGTTCAACGGCGTGGGCGATGCCCGGCGCGACATACTCGCCGGCATGGTCGGCACCTTCGCCCTGATCCCGGAGGTCATCGCCTTTTCCTTCGTGGCGGGCATCGATCCGGAGGTGGGCCTGTTCGCCTCCTTCATCATCGGTATCGTCATCGCCTTTGCCGGTGGGCGGCCCGCCATGATCTCCGGGGCGGCGGGATCCGTGGCGCTGGTCGCGGCAGCCCTGGTCCATACCCATGGCCTCCAATATCTCCTGGCCGCCACGCTGCTGGCCGGGCTGTTCCAGATCATATTCGGCCTGCTCAAGCTCGACGTGCTGATGCGCTTCGTCTCTCGATCCGTGCGCACGGGCTTCGTCAACGCGCTCGCCATCCTCATCTTCTCGGCGCAGGTGCCGCAGATGCTGCATGTCACCTGGCACACATATGCGATGATCGCAGGGGGGCTGGCGATCATCTATCTGGCTCCGCGCCTTACCAGGGCCATTCCCTCGCCGCTCATCTGCATCCTGATCCTCACCGCGATCAGCATCGCCTTTCCCATGCCCATCCACACTGTCGCAGATCTGGGCCGTCTGCCCGCCTCGCTGCCGGCCTTCACGCTTCCCGCCGTGCCCTTTGACGGCCAGACGTTGCGCATCGTCGCCCCTTATGCGCTGGCCATGGCGGCAGTCGGCCTTCTGGAATCCATGATGACGGCAAGTGTGGTGGACGACCTGACCGAGACGGCCAGTTCCAAGGCACGCGAATGCACGGGCCTGGGCCTTGCCAATGTCGCCGCCGCGCTGTTCGGCGGCATCGCCGGTTGCGGCATGATCGGCCAGACGGTCGGCAATGTGCGCTACGGCGGGCGGCGGCGGTTGTCTACGCTGGTCGCAGGGGTATTCCTCCTCCTGGTCATGGTGCCGCTCCGCCCCTGGGTCGCACAAGTGCCGGTGGCGGCACTGGTCGCGATCATGATTATGGTATCGGCAAGCACCTTTTCCTGGGGATCCATCCGCGACCTTGCCCGGCATCCCAAGGTATCCGGCATCGTCATGGTCGCCACCGTCATCGTCACCGTCGCAACGCATGATCTCTCGGCGGGCGTCACGGTGGGGGTGTTGCTCAGTGGTGTATTCTTCGCCTTCAAGGTGACGCGTCTGATGGACGTGCGCGCGAATTACGACCCGGCGACCGACACGCGCACCTACACCGTCACGGGCCAGATCTTCTTCGCCAGTGCAGAGATTTTCGCTGATCGCTTCGACCTGCGCGACACGGTCGCCCATGTCCTCATCGACCTGACCGCCAGCCATTTGTGGGACATCACTGCGGTCGGTGCACTGGAGGATGTGGTTACGAAGATGCGACACCACGGCATCGCAGTCGAGGTGATCGGCCTGAATGCGGCGAGCGCGATCCTGGTTGATCGCCTGGCCCCCACCGTCGGCAGCCCTGTCGCCTGAAGGAGCGCTCGGGCAAGCCGCTTTCCTACACGTCGTCGGGCCCGGTACATTGCGCCCATGCCCAGCCTGATCGCCTCACACTGCACAAGGTTACACCGCAAGGTGACACCTCACCCGCACAAGGTGACACATCCGCGGCAAAATGTGTCACCTTACAACCGCAAGGTGACACATTTCCGGCCAAGGTGACACCGTTTCCTTCTGGACCGTGTCAACCGTGTAAACCCTGTCACCTTGCGGGCAGGAACAGCGTGTCCGGGTCGTGTCCCGCGGGGTGGTGTAGGAAGGTTTCCCTGAGAGGGTGGCCACCGTC
>NZ_JARVRY010000040.1:0-1120 GCF_030209485.1 Novosphingobium sp. fls2-241-R2A-195 | reverse complement strand
CCAGTCACCGGAGCAAGGACATCGCCCGTGCCGCCGCCGCCAGTCACGCCGCCGATAACTTGACCCAGCGTCCCGTTCAGCGTGTCAAGCACCGGAGAGGCAACGGCATCCACCACGCTCGTAACCGGGGCCACTACCGGGGCCAGCCCGTTCGTGACCTGCGTTACGCCGGCCCCTACCTGCGCACCGAGCAGCGAACCGGCAAGGTTGCCCACAGGAGCAAGACCTTGCGCCACGCCTGCCGCCGTCGTCGGGATGGTGACGTCAAGGATGTTGCCATCCGCCAGCACGTCGGCCGTCACGAGCTGCCCGGATACGAGCCCCGGGTTTTCAGACAGTACGTTGACACCTGCCAGAGTCCCGCTCGTACTTGGCCCGGTCAGGACATTGTTGCCAAGGTCCAGGCCGACCAGCGGTCCGGTGTAAGTCGGTGCCGTGCCGGAGCCGCCACCCGGCAGCGTGCCGGTGATGCCATCGACCAACCCTCCGAGTTGCCCGGTGAGAGGGCCAAGCAGGCCGTTCTGTCCGACGACCGGAGCCAGTACCGCATCGACCGTACCAAGTATCGGCGTCGTCACCTGGCTGACGGTCGAAGTCACCACCGCCACCGTCGGGGACAGCCCGTTAGTGACTTGCGTCACCGTCGAGCCCACCTGCTGACCAAGCAGCGCGCCAGCCAACGAGCCCACAGGGGCCAGAGCCTCTTGCGTTTGCTGAGTAGTGGTCGGCAACGCAACGTTTACGATATGGCCGTCACCGGTGAGCACATCGACGGCGATGGTGCCGCCATTGCCGGTGGCGACGTCAGGAGCCACGTTCACGTCGATCAGCGTGCCCGAACCACTGGGCCCGAGGATGGGTGTGCCACCCACTCCGACGCCAGCAACGGGACCGGTGTAGCTGCCGGATGGACCGGTCGGGCCGCCAGGGCCAGTCGGGCCGCCAGGGCCGGTCGGGCCGCCAGGGCCGGTCGGGCCGCCAGGGCCAGTCGGACCGCCAGGGCCAGTCGGACCGCCAGGGCCAGTCGGACCGCCGGGGCCGGTCGGGCCGCCGGGGCCAGTCGGACCGCCGGGGCCAGTCGGACCGCCGGGGCCAGTCGGACCGCCGGGGCCAGTCGGAC
>NZ_JARVRY010000043.1:0-1151 GCF_030209485.1 Novosphingobium sp. fls2-241-R2A-195 | reverse complement strand
TGTCGACGCGGCTAATGGCAGGCCTGCACCTGCTCAAGCACATGGAGGGCCTGTCGGACGAAGCCGTCTGCGCCCGCTGGGTCGAGAACCCGTACCACCAATTCTTTTGCGGCGAGCAGTACTTCCGCCACAAGCTGCCACTGGATCGCTCGTCGATGACGCGCTGGCGGAACCGGATCGGGGCCGACAAGCTGGAACTTCTGCTCGCCGAGACGCTGCGCGTGGCGATGGAAACAAGGGCAATGCCGCCGCAGGCCTGCGAGCGGGTGACGGTGGACACGACTGTACAGACCAAGGCGATTGCCCATCCCACCGACAGCCACCTGCTGCTACGCGGCATCGAGTGGCTGAACCGGATTGCCCGCAAGCACGGTATCAAGCTGCGCCAGTCATTCCTGCGGGTGGGCCGCCAGGCTCGGCGCGATGTCTCCCGGCTGATCCACGGGCGCGGTCACAAGCAGGCGATGCGTTGGGTGCGCAAACTTCGCACCTGGCTGGGCCGGCTCGACCGCGACATCGGCCGCAAGATCGCCGGAAATGAGGAACTCGAGGCCGCCTTTGCCGTCGTCCGCGAGCGGGTGGCGAAGATCCTCACCCAGAAGGCTGGCAGCACGGACAAGCTTTATGCCCTGCACGCGCCCGAGGTGGAATGCATCGCCAAGGGCAAGGCGCGGACGCGCTACGAGTTCGGGGTAAAGACCTCGATCGCGGTGACAAACGCCCGCACCGCCGGCGGCCAGTTCATCGTCGGCATGCAGGCGTTGCCCGGCAACCCCTATGATGGCCACACCCTGTCCGGGCAGATCGAGCAAGTCGAGCGCCTGACCGGCGTCACCGTTGAGCGGGCTTATGTCGATCGCGGCTACAAGGGGCACAAGCATGGCGGGCAGGCCAGGGTCTATATCGCCCACACCCGCGGGATCACCTCACCCACGATCAAGCGCGAGCTCAGGCGACGAAATGCCATCGAACCGATCATCGGTCACACCAAGTCCGATGGCCTGCTCGAGCGCAATCACCTCGCCGGTGCCACCGGCGATGCCATCAACGCCATCCTGGTCGCCGCGGGGCACAATCTCAGGTTGCTCGTCGCATGGCTGACTGCGCTTTTGCGCGCCCTCATCGCCGCCTGGCTATCCCCAGTCCTGCCC
>NZ_JARVRY010000033.1:0-1226 GCF_030209485.1 Novosphingobium sp. fls2-241-R2A-195 | reverse complement strand
GCAACGACTGGTTCATTATGCACCTCCTCTTCAAACGTCCGGAAACAGGGACTTTTGGTTTTCCATTTTAATGCGACACGGGCCTCTGTAACGCGGAAACTGGATCACCTCGTCCTTTTCCAGGTCTGCGGCTCGGATTTGGTGCGGCGCATCCGGTACAACTTGTTCGGTAGGGAGCACGCCCTCCTTGATCAGTCGACGGACGCGATGGGCCGTAACCCCAAGCTTTTTCGCGGCTTCGGTCAGTGTGAGCCACTCCCCATTCTTCTCAGCAGATCGGTATCCGTGGATTTTATGGACCGTGCGCAGTGCACCGACACGGCGTGCGGTCCACGTTTTTCCTTGCCCGGTCTGCATTCCCATCCGGTTCAGAGTAGCGGCAATGTCGGCGTCGGACCATCGGGTGGCCATGGACCGCATTACAGCGAGGGCAGCCTCCGGCGTTTTCTGGCCATGTTCGCCAGGGTTCGGTTTGCGAATACGCAGCTGAGAGTGTTGACCACCTTTCCAGTGGATCGTCAAAATGACTTCACGTTGCTCTTCGTCAACATCGGCAACGATATCAGTCACGAGAGTGCGCAGGAGTTGCTGGCGACACCGCGTATCGACGTTTGGTGCGCTCCAAGCAGCCTCCAAGTCAGTGGCAATGCCGGCGAAATCGGGGATTGGGATGCCTGCGTCGATTTGTCTTGCCTGCGTCAAAGCAGCTTCACAGGTTTCCACGCGCCTGAGCGCGGATTCCCAACTCTTCTCAAGTTGAGCAGCGATCAGGCGGTTGTCAGGGTCGCAAGCGGCATAGCGGCGTTCAGCAAGAGACGCCTCGTATCGCGCTTGCTGCAAGTCCAGCTCCATCATGCGATGTCGCTCTTCCAGATTATCCCGATGCGCCCGGTCAGCTTCCATTGCGGCCTCGATTGCCATTGGCGTTACGGCGCTCAATATTTCTTTGCCAATAGCAGGGTCGATCCGAGACGCGCCAAAAGTCATGCATCGGGGTTTGGCCAGCATTTGGTTGATACTTTTGCATTGATAATAGGGATGGCTTGGCCGCCCTCTATAGGAAACAGACAACCGCCTTCCACATCGGCCACAGGTGAGCAGACCAGCAAGCAAAGCCTGGCCGCCACGACCAGATTTGATGCCGCCCTTCTTTGCAAAGGTATTAACGGCAATAAGGCTCTGGTTCCTCTCAAACTCGCTCCAATCAATGTAGCCTTCATGATGAT
>NZ_JARVRY010000056.1:0-1347 GCF_030209485.1 Novosphingobium sp. fls2-241-R2A-195 | reverse complement strand
GCCGCGCATGACGAGGATGCAGTCGGCGTCGATCTCCAGTGCGGGGTCGTTGATGCGGTGGTGGTAGTCCTCGCCGCCCTCGAACACCACGGCGCGGCCTTCGAACACACCTTCGGAGCCGGGGCGCGAGAGGTAGCGGTTCTGGAACTCCTCGGAGATCACCGAGGTCTTCATGATGCCGCAGTCGAACAGGTTGCCGGAGAGGACGAGGAAGCCCGCCTTCTCGCGCAGCGGCTCGGCGAAGGGGCGGATCACCTCGCGGTCGCGGGTCTCGCGGCCCTCGATGTTGGCGGCCAGCGTCTCGCCGGTGACGGTGAGGCAGTTTTCGGCAAGCACGCCCGCCTGCTGCAGTTCCCACATGATCGAGGGCACGCCGCCCGCGCGGTGGAAGCGTTCGCCCAGGAACCGCCCGGCCGGCTGCATGTCGAGGATCAGCGGCAGGTCGTAGCCGTGCTCGGTCCAGTCCGAGGCGCTGAGTTCGACGCCCGCGTGGCGCGCCATCGCCATGATGTGCGGCTGCGCGTTGCTCGACCCGCCGATCGCGCTGACGACGCGGATGGCGTTGAGGAAGCTGTCGCGCGTCAGAATATGCGAGGGGCGCAAGTCTTCGTGCGCCATCTCGACGATGCGGCGGCCGGTCTCGTAGGCATATTGCCCACGCTCGCGGTACGGCGCCGGGATCGCCGCGCAGCCGGGGAGCGAGAGGCCGAGCGCCTCGGCCACCGCGTTCATGGTGGAGGCGGTGCCCATGGTGTTGCAGTGGCCCGCCGAGGGGGCGCTGTCGCAGGCGCGCTGGAGGAATTCCTCCTCGTCGATCTCTCCGGCCGCCAGCTTGCGGCGGCTGCGCCAGATGACGGTGCCCGAACCGACGAGGTCGCCCTCATGCCAGCCGTCGAGCATCGGCCCGCCGGACAGGACGATCGCGGGGATGTCCACGGTGGAGGCGGCCATGACCTGCGAGGGCGTGGTCTTGTCGCAGCCGGTGGTCAGCACGACGGCATCGATGGGGTAGCCGTAGAGAATCTCGACCAGCCCCATGTAGGCGAGGTTGCGATCGAGCGCGGCGGTCGGACGGCGGCAGTTCTCGAAGATCGGATGGACCGGGAACTCCATCGCGATTCCCCCTGCGTCCCGGATGCCGTCGCGCACCCGCTTCGCCAGATCGAGGTGGATGCGGTTGCAGGGCGACAGGTCGCTGCCCGATTGCGCGATGCCGATGATCGGCCGCCCCGAGCGCAATTCCGCCGGCGTGATGCCGTAGTTCATGAAGCGCTCCAGATAGAGCGCGACCATGTCCGAGCGTGCCGGATCGGCGAACCAGTCCTGCGAGCGGAAACGGCGCTGGTG
>NZ_JARVRY010000058.1:0-1359 GCF_030209485.1 Novosphingobium sp. fls2-241-R2A-195 | reverse complement strand
GGTCGTGTCCCGCGGGGTGGTGTAGGAACCGTCGATCTACGGCAGGATCAGGTTCAGGTCAGGCGGCCAGTGCTGGCAAGCTGACAATAGGGTTATGGCTCACCGAGCCGAGAGTTTCCAGTGTCATGTAGCGGCGCGATACCGCCCACTCATCGTTCTGCTCCAGCATGAGCGCTCCGACGAGACGAACGACGGCAGCGTCATTCGGGAATATGCCGATCACGTCGGCCCTTCGCTTGATCTCCTTGTTGACTCTTTCCAGCGGGTTGGTGGACGCGATCTGCGCCCAATGATCCTTGGGGAAGGCCATGTAGGCGAGCACGTCTTCGCGTGATGCGTCCATCATGTCGGCCAGCTTTGGAAACTTCTCGCGCAGGGCATCAGCAACTTGGTCCCACTGCTGGTGCGCTGCCTCGGCCGTTTCCTGCGCGAAGATGGTCTTGATCATGGCAATGACAGCGGGTCGTTGTTTCGGCGCGGCATGGGCAAACGCGTTGCGCATCCAGTGCACCCGGCAGCGCTGCTGGGTTGCGGCAAATACCTTGCTGGCCGCGGCGCGCAGCCCTTTGTGATCGTCGGAGATGACCAGCTTCACACCTCGCAGGCCGCGATCCGCCAGCGAGCGCAGGAAGGCTTTCCAGAAGGGTTCGGCTTCCGACGGGCCGGTGGCTACGCCCAGAACCTCGCGCCGGCCATCGGTGTTGACGCCCACCGCGATTATCGCCGCCGTCGAGACAATCCGTCCGCCCTCGCGCTCTTTGAGGTAGGTGGCGTCGATCCATAGATAGGGCCACTCACCTTCAATGGGCCGCGTAAGGAAGGCATTCACCCGCTCGTCTATCTCGGCAACCAAACGGCTGACCTGGCTCTTTGATACACCGCTGGCGCCCATAGCCTTGACCAGATCGTCGACCGAACGGGTCGAAACGCCGTGAACGTAGGCTTCCTGGATCACTGCCGCCAAGGCCTTCTCGGCGGTGCGGCGTGGCTCCAAGAAGCTCGGGAAGTAACTGCCTTTGCGCAGCTTCGGGATTGCCAGATCAATCCGGCCAGCTCGCGTATCCCAACTGCGCTCGCGGTAGCCGTTGCGGTGGTTCAGCCGCTCCGGGCTGCGTGATCCGCAAGGCACGCCCGTCTTCGCCTCGATCTCCAGATCCATCATGCGCTCCGCGGCGAAAGCCAGCATCTCACGCACCAAATCGCTATCAGCCCCTTGCTCAATTAGCTCGACAAGGGCCATTCTGTCGTCGGTCATCGTCTTCTTCTCCAGGTTCGAGTTCGCATCCGAACCCTACCAGAAGATCGACGGTGGCCACCCTCTCAGGGAAACCTTCCTACACCACCCCGCGGGACACGACC
>NZ_JARVRY010000045.1:0-1369 GCF_030209485.1 Novosphingobium sp. fls2-241-R2A-195 | reverse complement strand
CATGATGATCCCGGAGCAGCACTTCCCACGTTCCAAAAGGCTTGCCGTGGCCGTAGCTTTTGCGAGCCCTGCCATCGACAATCTCTGTCCGCTTCTCACTTTTGCCATAGGCGTATGCCCCAGCGTAGAACGGGTTCTTCAGGATCGAAATGACGCTCCGATAGCGAAGCGGCACCCAATCGAAGGACACTCTTTTGCGCCCGTCAGAAGGACGGGGGAAATGGAAATTGTCCGTGGTGAGCGAAATCAGCACCTGGCGGGCGCTACCAAGCTCGCGGAAGCGCGAAAAGATAAGGCGGATAGCCTCCTGCACCCGAAGGTCAGGATCAAGCCCCAGACCATAATCGCGGTGCCAGATATAGCCGATCGGAACACTGAGGCGCAGTTCCCCCCGTCGTGCTTTAGCGCGCGCCGCGTCGAGCATGCGCGTTCGCAAAATGCCGAGCTCAAACTCGCTGATGCTGCCCTTCATGCCCAACAACAAGCGATCATTCGGTCGACAAGGATCATACACGCCATCGAGATCGATCACGCGCGCTTCCACCAGGCCGCACAGTTCCAGGAGGTGATGCCAGTCTCGACCATTACGGGAAAGGCGCGATGCATCCAGGCACAGCACCGCGCCGACCATACCTGTGCACAGGCCGCTCACCAGTCGTTCGAAACCAGGGCGGTCGGCAGCGCCACTGGCGGTACGGCCGAGGTCATCGTCGATCACTTCGACATCACGGAACCCCCAGCGGCGCGCAACATCGACAAGTTCATATTGACGCCGCTGGCTCTCCAGGTTGTTCTGGACCTGGCCCGGGGTGGACTGCCGAACGTAGACGACAGCTTTGCGATTAAGCACCGTGGCCGGAATGAGATTATTGCCCGTCATCGCTCGGCTCCTTCGCCGCGACGCCGGCCGCCGCCATCAGGAGGGTCGCCAACTTGGCGACAACCGTGCTGCGTTCCGCGTCGGTCAGGCCCCGAATCTGCGGCATATCGAGCGGCATGCTCAACTGACGGGCCAGCATCGGTAACGTCGAGGGTGGTGGTAATGCCTTCACAGGGCGCCTCCTGGATGGGGGTGAGACCATCCGACGAAGTCTGCCTGAAACCGCGATCGGTAAGCAGTCTATGAAGCTCCACGAGGCCAGTCACCGCAATCCGCGGTTCGCCCATCGCCATACCAGCGCAAAACGCCCTATCCAGCATCCACTCCGAAACCTGAATGATCTCGCCCGGCCTGATCTCTACCCGGACAATCGCACCACTGGCCCGATCCTCGCGGCCTTCATACCGAAAACGGCCGCCGTAATATGGATGCCAACGGTAGTGAAACTCTACCATCTGCCCGACATGGGCAGAATGAACATGTGATAGC
>NZ_JARVRY010000057.1:0-1453 GCF_030209485.1 Novosphingobium sp. fls2-241-R2A-195 | reverse complement strand
ACCTGATCCTGCCGTAGATCGACGGTTCCTACACCACCCCGCGGGACACGACCGACGAAAGCCGCTGAAGTCGAGGCATTGGCGGCCGAGAGAGACGCCCTTGCCCGGCGCATCTTGAAGCTTGAGGAGGAACTGGCGCTGGCGCGGTTGCACCGCTTTGCGCCGCGCAGCGAAAAGCACCTGGATCGTGTCTTCAATGAAGCCGAGCAGGCCTCCCTTGAGGACGATACCGACAATGGACACGACGACGTCGATGAGCCGGCCGCCGCCGGTCTTCCCGACACGGGATTGCCGGAGGCGAAAAGACCGGAAGGAAAGAAGCGCGGGCGCAAGGCACTTCCTGCCGACCTGCCGCGCCAGCGGGTCGAATATGACCTCGTCGACGACCAGAAGGTCTGCCCGTGCTGCAGCGAACGGATGCATTGCATGGGGGAAGTGGTAACCGAGCAGCTTCACATCGAGGTGAAGGCCACGGTCCTTCAGAATGCCCGCGCCAAATATGCATGCCGCAATTGCGACCGCACCGGGATCGCCACGCCGATCGTCATTGCGCCGATGCCCGCACAGCCGTTGCCGGGCAGCATTGCCACGGCCTCGACGCTGGCCTTTGCCCTTGTTCATAAATACGTCGATGGCACACCGCTGTATCGTTTGGCGCAAACCTTCGAGCGCGCAGGGGTACCTGTCAGCCGTGGTGCTCTGGGCCGTTGGGTGATCGCTTCGAGCGAGAGGCACTTGCATCGCATCTTTGACGCCCTGAAGCTGCGGCTCCGGTCCCAGGAGGTCATTCATGGCGACGAGACTACGGTTCAGGTGCTGAAGGAAGAGGGCAAGGCTCCTACCAGCACCTCGTATATGTGGGCCTACCGCAGCAGCGAGGACAGCGAACAGCCGATCGTGCTGTTCGACTATCAACCCGGTCGCGGGCAGGAACATCCGCAGGCCTTCCTCGGCGACTATCGCGGCATCCTGATGAGTGACGGCTATACGGCCTGGCGCACATTGAAAGGCGCCACGCATCTGGGCTGCATGGCCCACGCCAGACGGCGCTTTGCCGACGCCCTCAAGGCGAGGAAGAAACAAGGCGGGCCGCCCGCACAGGCGCTCAAGTTCTTCGACCAGCTCTACCGGATCGAAAGGCAGGCGCGGGACGAAATACCCGATGAGGGGGAAACGCAGGCCAGCTACATGCGCCGCTTCCGCCAGAAACATAGCGTCCCGGTCCTGGATGCCCTCAAGGCATGGCTCGATGCCATCGCGCCCAAGGTTGTGCCCGACACCAAGCTTGGCGATGCGGTCTCCTACACCCTCAACCAGTGGGAATACCTGACGCGCTACGTCGAAGACGGCAGGATGCCGATCGACAACAACCTTCTCGAACGCGACATCAGGGTTTTTGCAACGACTGGTTCATTATGCACCTCCTCTTCAAACGTCCGGAAACAGGGACTTT
>NZ_JARVRY010000060.1:0-2488 GCF_030209485.1 Novosphingobium sp. fls2-241-R2A-195 | reverse complement strand
GTTTGGGATGACGTGAAGCCTGATCGTTGGGACCAGTTCCCTGGCTGAGCAGCCAGGAGGATTGGATGCCGACGAGGAGGGTTATGATGCGCCATGTGCGCGAGATATTGAGACTGAGCCTGGACGCCAGGCTCTCGACCCGAGCGGTAGCAGAGCATGTCCGGACGGGGGCAACCACGGTGCGCGACACGCTCAGGCGGTTTGATCAATCCGGGCTGTCGTGGCCGTTGCCGCCCGAGATTGGCGATGCGGATCTGGAGGAGCGGCTCTACGGCGTTCCCGGCGTAAAGCCGGGACGGCGCAAGCTTCCGGAGCCGGACTGGCCGGTGGTAGCGCGCGAACTGAAGCGCAAACACGTGACGCTGCAGGTGCTCTGGGAGGAGTACCGCGCCGAGCATCCAGACGGATATCGCTATAGCCGGTTCTGCGATCTGTTCCGCCGGTGGGAAGGCCGCCTGCCGCTGGTCATGCGCCAGAGCCATGCCGGAGGCGAAAAGCTGTTCCTCGACTACGCTGGCGACACGGTGCCGGTCGTGGTGGACCGCAGGACCGGGGAAGTCCGCGGTGCCCACATCTTCGTTGCCGTAATGGGCGGATCGAGCCTGTCGTTTGCGCTGGCGACATGGACCGAGCAGTTTCCCGATTGGATCGCGGGCAACAACGCCGCCTTCGCCTTCTTCCGCGGCGTTCCCCAGTTGCTGGTGCCCGACAACGCCAAGGTGGCGGTGATCAAGGCCTGTCACTTCGATCCTCAGGTGAACCGAAGCTACACCGACATGGCGCGGCATTACGGTACGGCGATCCTGCCGACGCGGCCGCGCAAGCCGCGGGACAAGGCCAAGGTCGAAGCCTGCGTCGGTATCGTCGAGCGCTGGCTATTAGGCCGCTTGCGTAACCGAATCTTCTACAGCCTCGCGGAGGTCAACGCGGCGATCGCCGAGTGCCTTGCCGATCTCAATGACCGGCGCGTGCTGCGCCAGTTTGGCAAGACGCGCCGCCAGTTGTTCAACGAAGTCGATGTTCCAAACCTCAAGCCGCTGCCGGCAGAGCCGTGGGTTCATGCCGAATGGCGCCGCTGCCGCGTCGGGCTCGATTACCATATCGCGATCGAGCGACATCATTACTCTGTTCCGCACCGCTTCGCGCGCCGCGAGGTCGAAGCCCGGTTCACTGCCAGTACTGTCGAGATCTTCCTGGGAGGCGAGCGCATTGCTGTGCACCTGCGCAGCAGCGGCAATGGCCGGCACACCACCGTCCCCGAGCACATGCCATCCAGCCACCGGCGCTACGGCGAATGGACGCTGGCGAAAATCCGGCAGGAGGCAAGCCGGATCGGGCCGATGCTATCCTTGCTGGTCGAGAAGGTCATCGAGGCAAAGCCCCATCCCGAACAGGGCTATCGATCCTGTCTGGGCATCATCGGGCTCGAAAAACGCTTCGGTCCCGAGCGCCTCGAAGCTGCGGCGTTGCGCGCGCTGGAGATCCAGGCGCGCAATTACCCGTCGGTTAAATCGATCCTCGAGAAGGGCCTCGACCAGGTGCCCGTTCCCCAATCCCCCGAGCAAGAGCCGATCATCCATTCCAACATCCGCGGCTCGAGCTACTACAACTGAAGGAGCAAGAATGCTGAAGCATCCCACTCTGGACCTTCTGGGCCAACTCGGCCTCGCCGGCATGGCCAAGGCCTTCGCCGAGATGGAAAGCAACGATGACGCAGCCAGTCTCAGCCACGCAGAATGGCTGGCACTGCTGCTCGACCACGAGGCCACCTACCGAAATGACAGGCGCCTCGCTCTGCGCTTGCGACATGCCAAGCTGCGACACCGCGCCGTGCCCGAGGACGTTGATTACCGAACGCGCCGCAGTCTTGACCGCCGGCTCTTCGAGACGTTGCTCGCTGGCGAATGGATATCCAGGCACGAGAACTTGGCCATCATCGGCCCGACCGGCATCGGGAAAAGTTGGTTGGCCTGTGCGATCGGTCACAAGGCCTGCCGTGATAACCGTTCCGTTCTCTACACCCGGTTGCCGCTGCTAATCGACGAACTCACCTTGGCCAAGGGTGACGGCCGTATCGCTGCTCGCCTGAAAAGCCTTGCCCGGGTCGATCTGCTGATCCTGGATGATTGGGGGCTTCAGCCTCTCGACGGCAACGCCCGGCACCATCTGCTCGAAATCCTTGAGGACCGTTACGGTCAGCGCTCCACGCTGGTCACCAGCCAACTTCCGGTGCCCCGCTGGCATCAGACCATAAACGATCCGACCTACGCCGACGCCATCCTGGACCGCCTCGTTCACAACGCACACCGCCTAGAACTCGAAGGTGAATCCATGCGTCGAAATGCCGCCACCGCCGCGGCTTGACCAAGGCGCCAACATAGGTGACATCCACGACCAACGATCAGGCGCTTCAACTGCGCGCGATCAGATCGGAACGCTGCGCGGCATCAAATCGGAATGCCTGCGCGCGATGGTCGGAATCCGCAGT
>NZ_JARVRY010000048.1:0-3601 GCF_030209485.1 Novosphingobium sp. fls2-241-R2A-195 | reverse complement strand
TCGGACAGGAGGATGAGCAGCGGCCGCCACAGGGCGACGACAGCCAGCGTCGCGACCAGCACGGTGAGGGCATACGTCAGCAGCAAAGCGGCAATCGGGATCAACATGGCAGGCTCCTTCATGAATGTCGCACCAGGCAGGCGCGGCTTCGGAAGCCCTTCCGCAAGTGGCATGCCAATTGCGTAAACCCGCGCAATGCCGAGGATTTCTGGCTCCCCGACACGAATGGATGTTAACGACGTGTACGCAAAATGATGGTAGAACTATCAACGATGGATACAGCGATCGGCATCCCGGCCTTTATCGGCGCGCTTGCGCTGACGGCGATCGCCAGCTTTATGCTGGCCGGCTTCGTGGCGTTACGCGCGCGAAACCTTCCCGGATCGTCGCTGCTCGCCGCATTCCTGACCGGCGTCGGCATCTGGAGCATCGCCCAAGCCGCGCCCGCGCTTTTCGGGCAGCAGGCCGCTGGGGTCACTACTACGCTGATCGCCTTGTCTCCCTTGCCCGCCGCGGCCTTCGTCCATCTGGTCTTCGCATTTGCGCTTTGCGGTGCGCTGCGGCCTGTTGCCATGGCGAGCTATGCTCTTGCCGCGTTCGCCGCGCTGGTCGGCATGCTCTTCGGCGTCGGGACGGTCATGCCCTGGCGCGGATTTGTGGGTTTCTTCATCCCTTCGGCAGTGGGTTGGGGTGTGCTGGGCGTGGCGGCGGCCCTGTCGATCGCAGGCCACCTGCGGCTCCTCGTCGTTTGGAAGCGGCAGGACGGCCTTCACGGGCAACAGGCAGGCGCCGTATTCGTCTCCAGCCTGATCGGCCTCGTTGCGCTTTCCGGCTTTGCCTTTCCCGCCTTCGGGATCGAGGCCTACCCTTGGCCGGTACTGTTGCTGCCGCTCTATTCGGTGGCGCTGGTCTACGGCATCGTGCGCCATCGGTTCATGCTCGCAGATATCTGGGCCCGTCGTGCGCTCGTTTGGTTACTCCTGCTTGCCGGGGCGGGCGCCGCCAGCGTGTTCATAGCCGCGCTGCCACTGACACTCGCGGGTCGCCCGGCAGGTTTCCTGGCGACCTGGCTCGCGCTGGCGGGAACACTGCTCCTGGGCTTGGCGATCCTCACGCCGCTTAAGCGTTTGGTGGACCGCATGGTATTCCCCGGCGGCCACGTCGCTGAAGCCGATATCGCGCAGTGGCGCGACCGCATGGCCGAGGCGACCGACGAGACCGCACTGGCAGCCACCGCCAACGCCCTGCTTCACCGGCACCTCGGTCTGCCGCCCGGTGGCCCCGATCTCCTGCTCGAAGGCGAGACCGTCTCGCTGCGGGGATGGGACGATGCCCCCGCTGGCACGCGTTACACCGCCGAGCGCTTCGCTTCGATCACCGCCGAAAGCGCACGCCGCCTTTCGTCCGCCCGGCGCATGGTCGATGCCGAGCGCGAAGCGCGCCTTGCCGAACTGGGTGCACTGGCGGCCACGGTGGCGCACGACTTGCGCAACCCGCTGGGTATCGTGCAGATGGCCGCCACCGGCGCCCCGGCCGAAGTCCGCGCTGAAATCGGGGAACAGGTCACGCGGATGAATGCGCTGGTCACCGACATTCTCGATTACGCCCGCGCCTGGACCGTTACGCCGCGCGCCCTGCGCGTCAACGACCTGCTCGGCCAGTTTAGCGTGGAGGTTGAGGGCCCACCCGACCTTGAGGTTCAGGCCGACCGCATGGCACTGAACCGCGCGCTGGCCAACCTTGTCGACAATGCCCGCGCAATGGGTTCGCGCGTCCTGATCGTCACCGAACCGGGCCCTCCCGTCACGATCGACATCTGCGATGACGGGCCGGGCATCTCGCCCGATATCGCGCAGAGCCTGTTCCGCCCTTTCGTGTCTCGCCGCCCCGGGGGGACTGGACTGGGCCTTGCCATCGTCCGGCGGATCATGGAGGCGCACGGCGGCACGGTAACGCTGGCCGCGCGGTCGGGGTGGTCCACCTGTTTCCGCCTGACCTTCGGGAGAACACCATGATCTTGCTCGCCGACGACGAACCGGCATTCCAGCGCCTGACTGCCGGCTGGCTCCGCTCGCTCGGCCATGAGGTGACCACGGTGGGAGACGGCGACGCCGCGAGGCAGGCTTTTGCGCAGCACGGCGCCGACGTGGTCCTGCTGGATCTGGCGATGCCTCCGCATCATGATCCGGAGGCCGGGCTTGCCCTGATCCCCTCGTTCGCCCCCGCTCCGGTGGTAGTAATGACGGGCCACGCCGATCAGCCCCTGGCCCTAAAGGCGATGGAGGCCGGCGCGTGGGACTTTCTGGCCAAACCGGTCGATCCTGACATGCTCAAGGTTGTCGTCGAACGCGCCCTCGAACGCGCGCGGCTTGCCCGCGACCTGGCTGCAGCGAAAGCCCTTGAGCATTCGGCTGAGGACATGGGGCTGGTCGGGCAATCCCCGCCAATGACCTCGCTGCGTGACATGATCCGCCGTATCGCGCCCACGGCCCTGCCAGTGATGGTGCTGGGGCCCAGCGGCACCGGCAAGGAACTGGTGGCCCGCGCTATCCACGCCGCATCGCCCCGGGCGGGCCGCGCGCTAGTGCCGGTGCATTGCGGCGCGGTCCCGGCAGACCTTCTGGAAAGCGAGCTTTTCGGCCATCTCAAGGGCAGCTTCACGGGCGCCCATGCCGATCGCCCCGGCCTTGTCGAAACCGCCGCGCACGGAACCCTGTTCCTCGACGAAATTGGCGAGATGCCAGCCACCATGCAGGTCAAACTGCTGCGTTTTCTCGCCGATGGCAGCTACCAGCCGGTCGGCGCCCGCGAGGTTCGCCGCGCTGACGTGCGTATCGTTGCCGCCACCCACCGCGATCTTGCCGCCGCTGTTGCGGACGGCAGTTTCCGCGAGGACCTTTACTACCGCCTGAAGGGCGTCGTTCTGCGGGTCCCGGCGCTGGCAGACCGACAGGGCGACATAGCCCTGTTGGCCCGGCTGTTCCTGCGCCGTGCCAGCGAAGGCCCGGCCAGCTTCGTGCCCGGCGCACTGGACTGGCTGGAAAGTCACGGCTGGCCTGGAAACGTGCGCGAACTGCGCTCGGTCATCGAGTGCGCCGCCGCCCTCGCGCCCAGGAGCGCGAGTGGTTTGACGATTGGCATCGCCGACCTAGCTTTCGCGATGGGAGAGGATCGCGAGCCTGTGCCGAATACCGCAACGCTGCCACCATCCGGCCAGACGCTACAGGATGAGGTGACCGCTCTCGAGCGGCTCCGCATCACCGAAGCTCTCGACCGTACCGGCCACAACCACACGCATACCGCGCGCGAACTCGGCCTTTCGCGGGTCGGCCTGCTCAAGAAAATGGACAGGATGGGCCTACGGTAGAGCCTTCATTTCCTGGGCTGAATCCACAGACCGAAGCCATGTAATCTTTCACACTTCTCTTGCGCGCAACGTATTCAATCTCTCGCTTCGTTGCTGACGATGGCGACAGTGACGCTGGCCAGACCTTCTGGTTGAGTTGTGCGAATAGGCGAATATGATCGGTTGCCGCAGGATAGCGGACGGGCGGCAATTGGGAACGGAGAATCAGGGGCCGAACGGCCGGAATGGGTCGAC
>NZ_JARVRY010000054.1:0-4309 GCF_030209485.1 Novosphingobium sp. fls2-241-R2A-195 | reverse complement strand
AGAACGCGCTCTGGTCCGCAGGCGGCGCGCCGAAGCTTCATCGTACCGACAGCCTCTCGGCCGCCTTCCGCAATCTGGACGCGGATGCCAGGATCGTAAGCGCCAAATCCTCCCCACATTTTCCTAGCGGACGAGCTGGCTATGGTTAGCCCCTCAGATGAGGGGTATCGTAGTGACAGATGATGTAACGACTTTCGAAACAACTTTCGAAAGGCAGGAGGGACAACGTCCCTCGCGGATGGATGTGATACCGGCGGGCCGGGCGCGCCGTCGTTGGACCGCCGAAGCCAAGGCGCGGATTATCGCATCGAGTTTCGAGGCCGGCGCCAATGTTGCGCAGATCGCTCGTGCCCACGACATGCTTCCTCAACAGCTTTACGCCTGGCGGCACGAGAGCACGGTTGGCAAGCGCGCGGGCGAGGAGACGTTGGGCTTCGTTCCCGCAGTGGTCGAGGGCGGAGGGGACGGCGGGCCTGGCGGCAAGGCGGATCAGGAGATTGTGATCCGCCTTGCCGCCATCGCGATCCACGTGCCGCCCGGGGCGAGCGCAGACCATATAGCTCGAGTGCTAGGCGCGGTGAGGCAGGTGGGATGATCATCCCACCTGGGCCGCTTAATGTGATGGTGGCGACCAAACCGGTGGACTTCAGGAAGGGAGCGATCGGCCTTGCCGCGTTGGTCGAGCATGAATTGGGGCTCAAGCCGTTCTCCGGCGTCGCCTTCATTTTTCGTTCGAAGCGAGCGAACCGGATCAAACTCCTGGTGTGGGATGGAACCGGCCTCGTACTTGTAAGCAAGGTTCTGCAGACCGGCGGCTTCCATTGGCCAAGGGCCGGGGATGGCGTCATGCGGCTCTCCGCAGCCCAGGCATCTGCCCTGTTCGAGGGGCTCCAATGGTCCAAAATGCACACGCCGCGCGTCCATAGTCCGGTCACGACGCGGTAGGTCGCGCGCCTGATTCTTCTGGTCGAAATGCGATTGCGACCGTCCGAAAAACGGCCAGTATGCAGGCATGTCCGCCACCGCCGCCGACCTTCCCGACGACATCGCCACGCTCAAGGCGATGGTCCTGGCAGGTCTCGAGCGCGAGGCTCGGATGCAGCATATCCTCGATCAGATCACCCGTACGACCTTTGGCAAACGCTCGGAAAAGCTCAGCCCGGATCAGTTGGCGTTGGGCCTCGATGATCTCGACGTCGCCCGCGCCGAGTTGGACGGACTTGCGGAGCAATCGGCGGCGGGAGACCGGAAGAGAGAACGAAGCCGGAAGGAGCCGGGCGCCGCGCGCGCATCTCTTCCAGGGCACCTGGTTCGGGTGGAAGAAGTGCTTCTGCCCGATGAGAAGGAATGCCCCTGCTGCAGCGGCGCGCTGCATTGCATCGACAGCGACGTCTCGAGCCGGCTCGACGTCATTCCCATCCAGTACCGGGTGATCGTGACCGCGCGTCCGAAAATGGCGTGCCGCGTGTGCAGCGAGGGTGTGTTCCAGGCGCCGGCACCCAGGCACGTGGTTCCAGGCGGCCTTCCCACCGAGGCACTCATCGCTGACGTCGTCGTCAAGAAGTACGCCGATCACACTCCGTTCTATCGCCAGGCGCAGGCCCTGCGGCGCCAGGGCATCGTGATCGACCGAGGAACGCTGTGTAACTGGGCAGGCAGGGCAGCTGGCTACCTCGGGCGCATAACGAGCCGACTGAAGGCCGATATACTTGCAGGCGCGAGGGTGTTCGCTGACGAAACCACCGCGAAGGTCTTGGCGCCGGGCACCGGAAAGACGAAGACCGGCTACCTGTGGGCGGTTGCCCGCGACGACAGCCCGCATGGCGGGGTCGATCCGCCAGCGGTCGCCTACACCTACATGCCCGGGCGCGGGAAGGTCTGGGCAGAGAAGCTGCTCGGGGACTTTACCGGCATCGTCCAATGCGACGGTTACGGCTCGTACAAGCACATAGAGGCCCCGGATCGAAAGGCCGGGCCGGGAACGCTGGCATTTTGCTGGGCGCACGTCAGGCGCGGTTTCTTCGACGATGCAAAGGGCGGTAATGCGCCTGTAGCTGAGGAGGTCCTGCGGTACATTGCCGAACTCTACAAGATCGAGGCGAGGATCCGCGGAACGAGTGCCGAAAACAGGTTGGCCGTCCGCCAGCTCGACGCGGCGCCGATCATTGCGAAGATGCATCCGTGGCTCAAGGAGATGCTACCCAAGCTACCGCGTGGTTCGGGCACGGCCGAGGCGATCGGCTATACGCTCAATCAGTGGAAGGGGCTCATCCGCTTCCTCGAGGATGGGCGTATCGAGCTCGACAATAACACGGTCGAGCGATCAATCAGGCCGATCACGTTGCAGAGAAAAAACTCGTTGTTCGCTGGGCACGACCTTGGCGCCGAAAACTGGGCTGCCTTCGCAACCCTGATTGAAACCTGCAAACTGAACGACATCAATCCGCAGGCTTACCTCACCGATGTACTCGCCCGGATCGTGCTGCGTACCGACGCCGATCCCGTCGACGATCTCTTGCCCTACAACTGGGTCGACAGCCGCGCCACATCCGCAGCCCAGGTCAATCAGGCCGCTTGAACGCCCCTCGGTGGGGATGATTTAGCGCTTACCCCAGGATCGACCTGACCAAGCGTTATGACGCGCTTTGTGACCATTATGGAATGGAGCCCACGAGGAACAACCCGGGCGTTGCCCATGAGAACGGCGCGATCGAGAGTGCCCATGGCCATATCAAGGCTGCCATAAGGGATGCGCTGCTGCTGCGCGGGAGCGCCGACTTCTCCGACCTTGCCGACTATCGCCGCTTCATCGACGAGGTCGTGAATGCGCGCAACCGGCGGCACGGCCCCGGGATCGATGCCGAACGCAGGTTCCTGCAGCCGCTGCCGGACGTGCGCACCACCGATTACGAGGAGATCCTCGTGACGGTCACATCCTCGGGCGGCTTCACTTTGCGCAAGGTGTTCTACACGGTCCCATCCCGCCTGATCGGGCACCGTTTGCGGGCTCGCCTTTATGATGGCCACCTTGATCTCGATCCGGCGATCAAGGTGAGATTGTTGCAGATGAGCCCCGCCACGATTGACCGTGTTCTTCGGATCGCGAAAGGAAACAATCAGAAGGACCGGCGTCGCGGCGTGGCAGGATCCGAACTCAGGCGCAGTGTTCCGATCCGAACATTCAGCGACTGGGGAGATCCGGCGCCGGGACATATGGAGGCCGACCTTGTTTCTCATAGCGGCCCGGTGGCGAAAGGGAGCTGGGCGTGAACGCTAACGTTAACGGATATCGCAACAGGCTGGACCGAATGCGCTCCGCTACTGGTTCGCGAGCAAACGTTGTTGGTGGAGGTCCTCAAGGAACTGCGCAAGCTGATGCCGTTCCCGTTGCTGGTTTCGATTCCGACAATGACAGCGTGTTTATCAATGAGACCGTGCGGGATTACTGCGCGGCGACGGAAATCGCCTTTACCCGCTGCCGTCCCTATCGGAAGAACGATCAGGCTTGGGTCGAGCAGAAGAACGGTTCGGTTGTGCGTCGTCTAGTGGGCTATCGCCACTTCGAGGGGCTGGAAGCAGCCGGGTTACTGGCTGAGCTGTATGCGGCGGCGCGTTTGTTCGTGAACTTTTTCCAACCTTCATTCAAATTGGCGGAAAAGCGCCGCGACGGCGCCAAAGTCCACAAACGTTATCACGCTCCCGCGACGCCGTTCCAGCGCCTGATGGATGACCCGCGGACCAACGAGCAGACACGCGAACGGCTACGGGACCTGGCTGCCAGACTGGATCCGGTTCGACTGCTGCGAGATATCCGGACCGCGCAGCAGAAACTGGTGGTCCTGGCCGACGCCGTCGTCTTGGCAAATCCGAACGAAACGTCACCCCCACCGCTGGGGGCCTTCCTCTTGAGCCTGAAAGCTTTCTGGCAGAATGGTGAGGCGCGGCCCACGGCCGTTGATAAGACGCCGCGCAAGCGAGAGCGGCGCCGGCCGGATCCACTGCTTCAGGTTACCGACCAGTTGAAGGCCTGGTTCGAAGAGGAGCCTTGGCGTACCGGGCGAGTTGCTGGAGAAATTGCAGGCCCAGCAGCCGGACATCTACCCAGACGGCCTTCTGCGAACTATCCAGCGCCGGTTGAAAGGTTGGCGTACCGAACACGCGCGCGCACTTGTGTTCAGCCACTCTTCCGGACAGGCCAGCGCCACGCCAGTCGACGCGGAAACCATTCTTACGGCGATGATGCTCGAGGGCCTGTAATACCAAGGTGCATTGATCAGAACCCATGGGCCCATTGGCGCAGTCCGAGTGA